>JBMFPM010000219.1:0-4353 GCA_049969135.1 Anaerolineae bacterium | reverse complement strand
CCCGCCTGCTCAATCTCGGAAGAATCCTCCCCTTCTGCAGGCAGATAACCCTTTTCGCGCAATTTGGTCAGCAATTCCTTCATGGATTTTTGCCCGAAATTGCGAATGCTCATCAACTCGCTGCCTTTATCCCTGGACAATTTCTCCAGGATCTCGCCAACCTTAGTGATCCCAGCCCGCTTGAGGCAATTAAAAGCACGCACGGACAGTTCCAAGGTCTCGATGGGCGTATCGTAAACCTGGCTGGGAATGCCCACCTGCACTTCTTCAGCCATTTTCATCTCCTCAAGCGGCGCTTCGCTGAAGGCGGCGATCACACTCATATGCCGTACCAGGATCTGTGCGGCTGTGCTCAGTGCCTCTGCAGGACGCATGGTCCCATCCGTCCAGATCTCGAGGATCAGGCGATCATAGTCGGTTATCTGACCCACCCTGGTACGCTCGACAGAGAAACTGGTTTTCAGAATCGGGCTGAAAATGGCATCCACCGGGATTTGCCCGATGGGCAGCTTGCCCCTTTCCTCTGCAGGGGAATAGCCTCTGCCCCGCTCCACGATAAACTCGATATCCAGTTCTGCATCGGAAGAATCCATTGTCAGCAAATGCAGTTCTGGGTTGATGATCTCGACATCTGGCGGCGTCTCAATATCGGCGGCGGTTAGCTCCGATTTGCCTTTGGCACTGAGCAGCAAACGCACCGGCTCATCCGCAAAGCTGCGCAGACGTAGCTTCTTCACGTTGAGGATCAGCGTGGTCATATCCTCTTTGGCGTTGGGGATATCCGAGAATTCGTGATAGACCCCGCTGACGCGCAAAGAGGTCACGGCTGCCCCAGGCAAAGAAGACAGAAGCACCCGCCGCAACGCGTTGCCAATGGTCACGCCATAGCCCGGTTCCAATGGGCTAATAATGAACCGACCATAGTTCTTTGTCGTTGCTTCACATTCTATTTTAGGTAAAACAAATTTCAACAATTGCACACCCTCCAATTGAGTAGCAAGCAATAGCGGGCAAGGTGGGGCATACAAGACGCAATGCGACGAGTACCCCGCTCATGACCCGTTCCTAACGGGAATAGTACTCTACGATCAACTGCTCCCGGATAGGTACGTCTATCTGCTCCCGCGAGGGTAGCGCTAGAACGCGCCCTTTCATCTCTGCAGGATCAAGCGCGAGCCATTCGGGCGTCGTGACATGCTCCAGCGCCTTAGCCAAGTCTTTGAAATAAGGCTTCTTACGGCTGCTTTCCGACACTGCAATCACATCATTGGGCTTTACCAACAGAGAAGGCACACGAACCTTCTTGTCGTTCAGCAGAAAATGGCCATGCAAGACCAATTGGCGAGCCTGGTCTCGTGATGCAGCGAACCCCAGCCGATAAACAACATTGTCCAGCCGCCGCTCCAGGGTCTGCAGCAGGTTAGCACCGGTCATCCCTTTATGTTTGAGCGCAGCCTCAAAATACCTGCGGAACTGGCGCTCCAAAACGCCATAGATACGGCGTGCTTTCTGCTTCTCCCGGAGCTGCATCCCGTAGTCGGAAGCCTTGCGACGAAAGATGCGTTGCCGCCCATGCATGCCCGGAGCGTACGCACGACGCTCAAAGGCGCATTTCGGAGAATAGCAACGATCTCCTTTCAGAAACAGTTTTTCGCCTTCCCGTCGGCATAATTTACATTTTGCCTCAATATACCTTGCCATGAACCCTCCAAAATTCCACAGTCCCTATCCAGACAATGAGCGAATTGCTCACGCGTTCCTAGATGCGGCGTTTCTTCGGTGGCCGACAGCCATTGTGCGGGATGGGTGTAATATCCGTGATAGAGCGCACTTTCAAGCCCACTGCTTGGATAGAACGTATTGCCGCCTCGCGGCCTGGCCCAGGTCCCTTGACGTAGATATCCACCTCCCGCACTCCCTGATCCATTGCCCTTTTGGCAGTGGCTTGCGCTGCAACTTGAGCAGCATAGGGAGTGCTGCGGCGAGACCCTTTAAATGGCGGGTCAAGAGATCCAGGACTTCCCCAGAGTATGACATTCCCCTCGGGATCTGTAAATGTAATAATCGTATTGTTGAATGTTGCTTGGATATAGGCCCGAGCCCGTGGCGTTACTCGACGCTCACGCCGTCGTCCAGACCTCTTTCCAGTTCGTTTTGCCTCTGGCATCTTACCTCCAACAGATTACAGATACACGCTGACTACTTCTTGGCCCGTGAACGCTTGCGGCCTGGTACCGTCTTACGAGGCCCGCGCTTGGTACGCGCATTCGTCCGTGTACGTTGACCACGCACAGGCAAGTTACGACGATGGCGGATGCCACGATAGCAGCCAATCTCCGTCAGGCGCTTGATGTTCATCGCCACTTCCCGCCGCAGGTCACCTTCGACCTTGAATTCCCGCTCAATATAGTCCCGAATGCGTGTAATGTCAGCTTCGGTCAAGTCCTTCACCCGCGTGTCGGGATTGACTCCAGTCGCCTGGAGGATTTGCTTGCTTCTACTCGGGCCAATACCGTAAATATAAGTCAGAGCAACCTCAACTCTTTTGTCTCTGGGCAGGTCTACTCCCGCAATTCTCGCCACTGTCATCCTCCTTTGGCAAATACCACTCGCAACATAGCCAGGTGGCTAGCCCTGGCGCTGTTTGTGGCGTGGATTTTCGCAAATCACGCGTACCACGCCTCGCCGCTTGATAATTTTGCACTTGGCACAACGTCTCTTAACAGATGGTTTCACCTTCATGACCACAATCTCCTTACCTGATACGTTCCAACGCTGCGCGCAGTTCTGCCTGCACGCCTGGAATATCTAACTCCCCATTGATCTCCACCAGCAGCCCCCGCTTGCGATAGTGCTCCACAAGGGGAGCAGTTTGCTCCAGGTACACTTCAATACGCTTGCGATGGGTCTCCGCCGTATCATCCTCTCGCTGATACAGCTCTCCTCCACAGAGATCGCACTTGCCTGGCTCACGAGGCGGGTTATGCAGAATATGGTAAACCGCCTGGCAATTCCGGCAAGTCCAGCGCCCACCCAGCCGTTGCAGCAAGGTCTCCATGGAAGCATTCATATAGACGACCAGATCCACAGAGGTGTTCCTCTGTGCCAGCACTCTGTCCAGTGCCCTTGCCTGGCCAATAGTGCGCGGGAACCCATCTAGAATGGCTCCTTCTGCACAATCGGGTTGGTTTAAACGCTCTGCCACCATTGCGATCGTGACCTTGTCGGGTACCAGCTTGCCCTGATCGATATACTTCTGGGCTTTTTCCCCCAGCGGCGTCTGAGCCTTGATTGCCTCGCGAAAGAGCTCGCCACTGGAGACATGAGGCAACCCCAGGTCTTGCGATAGCAGTTCAGCTTGCGTGCCCTTCCCTACGCCAGGAGGGCCTAATAGGACAATGAACATCTGCTACTCTTCGCTATTTATCTCTTGATAAAGCCCTCGTAGTGGCGCATCAACAACTGCGCTTCGAGTTGTTTCATCGTGTCCAAAACCACACCAACTACGATCAACAAGCCAGTGCTAGTAACCAGCATCTGCCCTGAACCGATGATCCCTCTGGCCAAGAACGGCAGAATGGCCACCACTCCCAGGAAGACCGCGCCCACCAGCGTGATGCGGCGCAGCACGCCATTGAGATAATCAGCCGTACGCTTTCCGGGGCGAATGCCTGGGATGAAACCACCTTGCCTTTGCAACAGCTCAGCCAGGTTCTGCTGCTGGAAAACAATATCAGTATAGAAATAAGTAAAGCCTATCACCAAAATGAAGTATAGAACCCAGTAGAACACTCCCTGAGAATTGAAGAGGGAAGAAACCCCCTGGGCAATGCGCGCCAACCACGTGATATGCGAGTCCACAAAGTAGCTAGATACCACTCCGGGCAACAGCATAATTGAGACGGCAAAGATCAATGGGATCATACCCGCCGAATTTACCTGCAATGGAATGTGTGTGCTTTGGCCGCCATAGATTTTTGTCCCGCGCACCCGCTTGGCATATTGAACCGGGATACGGCGCTGCCCCTCTTGGATGAAAATGATAACGACAATGGTCACAACGGTCAGCAATATGAAGAAAAACAATCCCGGCAAGTTGCCCAAAATCAGCGCACCAACTCGTCCTGGGATCTCCGCCACGATTCCGCTAAAAATAATCAGGGATATCCCATTGCCGATGCCTTGTTCATCAATCAGTTCGCCCAGCCAAATGGCGAACATGGTACCCGCCGTCAGCGTAGCCAGCGTCGCCAGGGAAGGCAACAATGTGGCGCGTGAAAAGCCAAAGTTGGTCAACGCCCCGCCCCGCTGCAGGAGCGTAGCCTGGCTGAATCCTTGCAACGCAGCCAACGG
>JBMFPM010000218.1:0-4355 GCA_049969135.1 Anaerolineae bacterium | reverse complement strand
CTCAGGCAGCTTGGGCAATTCCCACTCTTCTCCAGGGGCATAGCCCGCTGCACGGAGAGTTTGTTCAATGACGCTTGGGTTCAGGCGCTCTGTATCATAGCGAACCACCACACGTTTTAGCGCGCTGCTCGCCGTGATCTGCTCGATACCTGGCAGTTCTAATAGGGCTTTGCGCACAGCTTCGACGTGGTGGTCGGCATACATTTTCGGTACATCGAAAATAACCTTTTCCACTGGCACTTTTCCCTCCTTTACTTGAAAATATGCAGGCAGAATAGGATGAAGATTGTCCTATTTGAATAAATTATACCACGAATAAGTGCTTTTCAAAAATCCTCAAATTTTCAAAGCAGAGGTGGAGGAGCTATGCTCCCCCACCTCCTCCTGCACAGGCTATGAAAGCCCAATGACCTTGCCAGTCTCTACGTCAATGTCAATGTCCATGAACACCGGGCGAGATGGCAAGCCAGGCATGGTGCGCATGGCACCACAGAGTGGGTACAGGAACCCTGCACCGACCGAAGCACGGATGTCGCGCACGGGTAGCATGTAGCCCTTGGGCACGCCCTTCCACTCCGGGTTGTGGGATAGCGAAAGGTGCGTCTTGGCCATGTTAATGGGCAGTTTGTCATAGCCTAGTTCGGTATATAGTTTGAGCTTTTGCTGAGCTGCTGCCTCAAAGATGACGCCATCAGCGCCATAGATTTCTCTGGCGATAATCTCAATCTTGTCCTTAATCGGGATGTCCAGTGGATAGAGGAAGCGGAAATTGCTGGGTTTTTCACAGGCCGCCACTACTGCTTCGGCCAGTTCTGCAGCGCCAGCTTCGCCCTTCGCCCAACCCTCATTGACCACGGCTGTTTCTGCGCCAGCAGCTATCGCTGCCTCTTTGACAAGGGCAATCTCCCTATCCGTATCTGTAGCGAACCTGTTGATGCTCACCACAACCGGGATACCGAATTTGAGGGCAATCTTGATATTGGCTTCTAGGTTGCACAGGCCCTTTTCCAGAAGCTCGAGATTCTCTTCCTTGTACACCGGGTTAAGAGGGACGCCTGGCACAACCCTGGGACCACCGCCGTGCATCTTCAGGGCGCGGATCGAGGCTACCATCACGACGCAGTTAGGTATCAGCCCGCTGTAGCGGCACTTGATATCGAAGAACTTTTCCATGCCGCAATCGGCACCGAATCCGGATTCTGTGACTAGGTAGCCGCCTGAGACCAGCTTGAGACCGATCATATCCGCAATGATCGAGTTGTTGCCGTGGGCGATGTTGGCGAATGGCCCGGCATGCACGAAGGCAGGAGTACCAGCCAGGGTCTGCATCAAGTTGGGCATGAGCGCGTCCTTAAGCAAGACAGTCATCGCACCGGCTACACCGAGGTCCTCAGCCGTGATAGGAGTGCGGTTCTTGTCTGTACCAATGACCATACGCCCGATGCGCTCGCGCAAGTCCTTCAAGCTGGTAGCCAAGGCCAGGATAGCCATCACCTCGCTTGCCACTGTGATATCAAAGCCGGTCTGTCGAGGCCGCCCATCGTCTTTCGTGCCCAGCCCGATGACGACATTGCGGATAGCCCGGTCGTTGATATCAATCACGCGGTTGAGGGTAATACTGTAGGGATCGATATCTAGTCGTACAAACCGTCGCCGATCCTCAGGGTTCAAATCGGAGGGCTTTTCCGCCTGGATGCCCAGCTTCTGGAGCCGCTTATACATCCAAGGAGCAAATTTGTCATCGGGACAGAGAGCTTTGAGCAGCCTTTCATCGCTCATCTCATCCTCATGCATGATGCGCGCGTCAATAGCTGCAGCGAGCAGGTTGTTGGCAGCACCAACGGCATGGATGTCACCCGTGAGATGCAAGTTAAAATCTTCCATGGGGACAACCTGGGCATAGCCACCGCCAGCCGCTCCTCCCTTGATGCCAAAGGTAGGGCCCTGAGATGGTTGACGAATGCAGGTAAAGACTTTTTTGCCGATGTAGTGCAGACCTTGGCTGAGGCTGATGGTGGTCACGGTCTTGCCCTCGCCAAGCGGGGTGGGGGTAATGGCGGTTACATCAATGTACTTGGCGTTGGGGCGATCCTTGAGGCGCTCCAAGACATCGAGATGGACCTTGGCTTTGTATTTGCCATAGAGGTCAAGGTCATCTTCTGAGAGGCCCAACTCCTCGGCCACCTCACGGATGGGCCGCAGCTTGGCTGCCTGAGCGATCTCAATATCGCTTGGTACTGGGGATTTGACTTCAACGATCATACATGCCTCCTTTGTGCAATCTTTTCTTTATCAATCAAACGCGTTCCACGGTGCAGGAATCACGTCTGACTAGACCCCGAGTTGTGAAAAGCTGTCAGAGAGCAATGGTTACCCCTTTGGACTGCCTGCGGATGTGCCCTGGGGTATATGCTAATGTTTTCTCGCCCTAGAGCTCTACCGCTGGCACTTGTGAAATCTTTCACTACCTCTGGATAGGCAATCTTACCACAGCTTGGCGTGATTGTCAAACATGGTGCATCCGGGCTATCAGGCTTTACGTTTCCAGTTGCCTCTTGGCGGCTGCCAGTACATTGCGCATCAGCATAATGTTGGTCATAGGGCCTGTGCCGCCTGGCACTGGTGTAATCATCCCCGCTACTTCTTGCGCAGCTTCAAAATCTACATCGCCACACATTTGGCCATCCACAAAATTGACGCCAAAGTCAATCACGACGGCGCCAGGCTTGATCCAGTCGCCCTTGATCATCTTCGCCCGTCCTACCGCAGCGCAGAGGATATCAGCACTGCGGCATACAGCGGCCAGGTCAGTGGTCTGCGAGTGGCAAATGGTTACGGTCGCGTTCTCGCGCAAGAGCAGCATCGCCATAGGCTTGCCGACGATGTTAGAACGGCCCACTACCACAGCGTGCTTTCCTTGTAATGGGACGTTATAGCGCTTGAGGATCTCCAGCCCGCCGGCGGGAGTGGCAGGGACAAAGAATGGTTCAACCATCGGTGGGCGCCCCACTGGAGCAACCTGAGCTAATCGGCCCGCGTTCACGGGATGCACACCGTCTACATCCTTGTCTGGCGAAAGGACTTCCTTGACCGCCGCTTCGTTGACCCCCTTGGGCAATGGTTCCTGTACCATAATGCCATGGACATTTGGATCTGCATTTAGTGCAGCCACGAGGGCTACAATCTCTACCTGAGTTGCTGTTTCCGGCAAAGTATGCAACATAAACCCCATGCCACGCCCGGTGAAAGCTTTTTCGATGGCTTTGGCGTAGCTTACTGAGGCCGGATCTTCGCCTGCCCGCACTACTGCAATGGTAGGCACCACATTGTAGCGGGCCTTAAAGGATGCAACGTCAGCGCTGATCTCTTCTTGCATTGTCTTGGCCAATTCGCGACCATTCAGAATCGTTGCTGTCATATCGGTCTCCTTTCATAATCTCGGAATGGTTATTTCTGGGCAGAGTCCCAGCCCCTGATAAAAAGGAGTAAGCCATCCATTCTCCTTGTGGCTCATAGCTTGGCTTCTACATCCTTGAGAATCTTTTCTTTTAATTCTGCCTTCCCCTCTAGGAGTGCATTCAGCCGCGCGCGGGTCTGCTGCACAAATGGCTCATCCTTAATACTACCCAAGTTAATCAGCACATTGAGCGCGGCAGCGCGCAAGGCTGCCTCAGCCATCAATGCTCCCACGCCTACATCGCTGACAGCACGCACGTTGCCTTTTTCGGCGCTTTCGGGGCACAAGTTCAGGATTTCCACACAGGCTTCTGCCAGTTCCATCGGTACGGCAGTTGCTGCTTTCAGCGCCTTCTGAATAGCGGCGCTGCGTGCTGCTTTCTGTTCCTCGGTATCACGGGGCATCTTATAAGCTTGAGATACTTCTGTATAGGCGGCAACATCGCCCTCCAGCAACTCGAGGCATTTGTGGCGCAGTTCTTCTGAACGCTTCAGGATGTGCTGGATGTCATCCTGGACATGAGCATAATCTTTCTTGCTCACGGTAAGGTTTGCTACCATGCTCACCAGCGCTGCACCGATAGCAGCAGCCAGGGCGGCGGCACTGCCTCCACCAGGAGCTGGAGCTGAACTGGCGAGTTCATCGAGAAAGGTACGGACTGATTTTTCGCTGAGCATGTTGACCTCCTTTGTCTATTTTTGTCATCTTTGAACAGAGCCTAACCGCTCCTATTCCACAATCAAGCTGATCTGTGAAACTAGGCTTTCATAGCTCCAACCAGAAGCATATACGCGCAGCCACAGGATTTGGCGTGGAGCAATAGGCAAGACATCCAACAAGTTTTCCGACTCATAGAAATACCATTTGTTCTGGGGTATCTCCTGGCCGTTCATGGTAG
>JBMFPM010000217.1:0-4379 GCA_049969135.1 Anaerolineae bacterium | reverse complement strand
GCGGGCTGTAAAAGAAACAGGATTCCCTGCTTATGCAGCGTTGTTGCAAAATCGGTGTATTTGTCGGTCTGAACCTTGCATACAGATTCGCGTGCTGAATCAAGTTTCAGAGACTTGTCAAAGCACGTTGCAACAGCCTTGGTGCGCTAGGCGGTAAAGTTGCCCTCTGGGAGCTTTTTGTGCTATAATGGTGCTGCCCTGCCATCGGCACAATAGCAGCCTCTACGAGCGACCTTCAACAGTTGCGTTGCTGGCTAGTTTGATGCACCCCGCGCCTGAAGCATGGCACAAGACCGTTGCGCGGGGCAACCAGTTTGCAAATGCCCGATGGCTTTTATCCAAGCCTAACAAAGAGGCAAAACTAGAAGGGAATCTTCCGTGGACACTCGCAGTCTAATCGCTGGCGCTTTGGGCATTTTGCTCGCGCTCGACGTACACGAATGCTTTCACGCCTGGGTCGCCGACCAACTGGGCGACCCAACAGCCCGATATATGGGCCGTATCTCTTTAAATCCTATTGTGCACCTAGATCCATTGGGCACCATGATGATGCTTTTTGCAGCATTCTCGGGCCGGGGCATAGGCTGGGGCAAACCGGTGCCGGTGAACCCACGCAACCTGCGCTATGGGCCGCGTGTGGGCATGGGTATCGTATCTTTCGCTGGGCCATTCGCCAATCTCGTAACGGCATCGCTCACCGCCTTGCCCCTCCGCTTGCGCCTCTCATTGCCGGGCTCACTGTCCTTTCTACTCATGCAGGTGATGTTCATCAATATTGGCTTGGCGATCTTTAACTTGATTCCCCTGCCGCCGCTGGATGGATATGGGGTTCTCCAAGGGATTTTGGCTAGCATACGCGGGCCGACAAGCTATCGCCTATCCCGGAGCCTGACGGTACTGGAGCAGCAAGGGCCATTCCTTCTGCTCCTCTTAATCCTGTCTAGCCAATTCCTGGGTCTGAACCTGCTGTGGCGCTTTATGGACCCAGTGGTGATGTTCTTTGCCAGACTCATGTTGGGCGTATGATCTTGCGCACAGGTTACCGCGTCCGTCAGTTTCTGGCTGCGTTAGGGCTGTTTCATGCGCCTGTTGCCGTAACGGCACTGACCGACTATCTGAATGCAGCACAGATGGAACTTTTTCAAAGCATGACCACAGCGGAGCAAAGGCACGCCATAGCTGTCTTGCACACCCTGCAAAGGGCAGGGCATGGTGAAGAAGCATTGGCACAAGCTGCTTTGCTTCACGATGTGGGAAAAGTAGGAGGGGACATCAAACTGTGGCATCGGGTAGCGACTGTCTTGCTGCAAGCCATCTGTCCCGCGTTGCTGCAGCGCCTTGCTTTGGACAATCCGCGCAGTTGGCGCTATCCTTTTTTCGTACAATTGCACCATGCACAGCGTGGGGCAGAGATGGCAGCACAAGCCGGCACACACCCGTTAGCGGTAGCACTGATTCGTTGGCATCATACACCTCCTGAGCAGAGCAACTTGGATTCGAGGGGACAGGCTTTGCTCGCTGCCTTGCGGGCAGCTGATGAAACAAACTAGATTATGAGTACTAGGGCGAAATCTTTGTCCTGTAACACGAGAGGAGAATCAGATGGCTTTTCGAACGACAGTTGTTGGATTAGGACTAGTGGGTAGCTCAATTGGGCTAGCCCTTAAGGGAACAGGAGCTGACCTGGAAATCATCGGCCATGACAAAGACAGCGACGCAGCCAGACGTGCTTACAAAAGCGGCTGTGTGGATCGCACCGAATGGAATCTCATCAATGCCTGCGAAGGTGCTGATTTGATCATTATCAGCACGCCATTGGCTGGTGTGAAAAGCACCTTGGCAGCGATCGCACAGGACGTCAAACCTGGCTGCGTCATCACCGATACAGCTAACCTCAAAGTGCCTGTGCTGGATTGGGCGCGCGAATCCCTGCCCAACACGGTCCATTTTGTCGGAGGGCATCCCATTATCACCAAACAGGATCCCGAACCCATGACACCCAAAGCCGACCTTTTTGTCGGTAGCATCTACTGTCTAACGCCTAGCACGAGCACGCCTCCTGAGGCACTGGAAAAAGTCTCTGATCTGGCTGAGGCGGTAGGAGCCAAGCCGTATTACATGGACGCTGCCGAACACGATGGCTTGATTGCCGCCGTAGAGCAACTGCCGCTTCTGATGGCTCTCGCACTGCAGACCACAGCCGGACAAAGCCGAGCGCGTCGGGAGATGATCCAGTTATCTGGTGTGGATTTTGCCAGTGTAACACGGCTGTTGGCAGGTGATGCGGAGGGGTTGGCTGAGTGGTGCATCCTGAACGCAGCGAACCTTGCGCGTTGGCTCGATGTGATCTTACCACAACTTTCCGCCCTTCGCGAGTTGGTCGCCAACAAGGACAATGAAGCCCTCCAGAAATCCTTTGCCAGTGCATTGGAGGCACATGCTGGATGGACTCGCAGAGGCGAAGAAGGGGAACCAACAGACTATAGCGACTTTAGCATGACGCGCGTGCTATTCGGTGGGGCTTTCAAGCCTCCCAAATAGCCAAGACTATAAAAAGTAGGACACGATGCGGAAAACGTACAAGGTGCTGATGATTGCACCCACTTCCTTCTTTGCTGACTATGGCTGCCATGTACGTATCCGTGAGGAGGCAACCATCCTGCGGCAATTAGGCAACCAGGTCACTATTTGCACCTACCACAACGGGCGCGATGTGGCTGGCTTGGACATCCGCCGCACTATGCCCATCCCATGGCGCACAAACTATGAAGTCGGGTCTTCACGGCACAAGATCGCCTTTGATGCCTTGCTAGTATGGACTGCATTGTCTACCGTACTGAAGATCAAGCCAGATATTATTCACGGCCACCTGCACGAAGGCACCCTGATTGGCTATCCCTTGAGCAAGCTGTTAGGCGTGCCGTTAGTTTTTGACTTCCAAGGAAGCATGACCAGCGAAATGATTGACCATCGCTTCCTAAACCCAAAAGGGCCTTTCTACCGCCCGGCGCGTTGGCTGGAGGAAAAGATCGTCCGCTTGCCCTCTGCGATCATCACTAGCTCACACCATGCGTCAAACTTGCTGACTAATGAGTTTCACTGCCCAACAGACAAGATCATCGCCATTCCCGATTGTGTCAACACCGATTTCTTTGCTCCCACCCAGTCGGAGGAATCCCTGGCTGCGCTGAAGGCTAGCTTGGGCATCCCACCCGAGCGGCAAGTAGTCGTATACTTGGGACTGCTGGCTGAGTGGCAAGGCACGGGCTTGCTTTTGCAGGCAGCGGCGCAATTGATCGCCCGCCGGCCGGATGTACACTTCCTGATCATGGGCTTTCCGTCGGTAGAAATGTACCGTTTGCAAGCCCAACAACTCGGCCTGGAAAACCATGTTACCTTCACGGGCAAAATCCCTTATGAACAGGCGCCGAGCTTTCTGTCTGTAGGTGATGTGGCTGTCGCACCCAAGATCTCGAGCACAGAGGGCAGCGGCAAACTGCTCAATTACATGGCCATGGGCTTGCCCGTCGTGTCCTTTGATGTGCCTGTCAGTCGCGAGTATCTCGATAGCCTAGGTGTCTACGCGCGCCCAGGCGATGCGACCTCGCTGGCAGAGGCATTAGAAACTGTATTGGCAGACCGCGCACAGGCCCGGGCTTTAGGACAACGCCTGCGCCAGCGGGCTATTGAACACTACACTTGGCTTGAGGCAGGCCAGAGAATCATGGATGTATATGACAAGGTAAGTAGCAGATCACAGGACTCTCGCTAGTTTGTTGCTTTCCGGAGGTGCTGTGTCCACAACAGATGTGCAAATTCATCCCACCGCCGAGGTTTCGCCCCAGGCTCACATTGGCGCGGGGACAAAAATCTGGCACCAGGCACAAGTGAGAGAGGGTGCCCGAATCGGCCAGTCTTGCATCATAGGCAAGGGCGTTTACATAGATTTTGATGTCGTGATCGGCAATCGGGTCAAGATACAAAATGGTGCCTCTATCTACCATGGAGTGACAATCGAGGATGGCGTCTTCATTGGCCCTCACGCCTGCCTGACCAATGACAAGCTCCCTCGCGCGATCACTCCGGAGGGGCAACTGAAGCGCGATACAGACTGGGAAGTGGGCAAGATCCTTATCCAATACGGCGCTTCCATTGGGGCTGGCGCCATTATCCTGCCCGGGGTAACCGTCGGCCGCTTTGCCATGGTTGGGGCAGGCGCGGTTGTGACCAAAGACGTTGTTGCTCATGGCTTGGTCATAGGCAACCCAGCTCGGCTGGTGGGTTTTGTCTGCCAATGCGGGCACAGGCTTGTACCTTGGAGCGATAGAGAGCAACCGGGCAAGGAGAAGCGCTTCTCTTGCCCTGTGAGTGGACGTGAG
>JBMFPM010000216.1:0-4380 GCA_049969135.1 Anaerolineae bacterium | reverse complement strand
CTAGGGGCAGTAAAAATCAGAAAAACAGATCCTTTCCGTGAAAGCTGGATTGGCTTGGCTCCACTCATTAGCGGCAGTATTGCCATCTTGGTTCTGGCTCGCTGGCAGTTTGGCGTCGGAGTTTTGCCCATCTTGCGCCCAGAGGCAGTAGTACAAACGCTAGCTTCGTCTCTACGACGCCCTGATGCCTTAGTGTGGCTTTATTTGATCTTCTCCATCAGCAACGCTATGTTGCCCAGCGAATCCGACCGTCAGGCGTGGATTTCCGTCTTACTGTTTCTGGGGATTGTTGCCCTGTTCATCTACTTGTCAGGCGTAAGGATCCAGATGCCTTCCTCTCTAAAGCGCTCGTTCTGGACTGGCGTTTCCTACCTCGCTTTTACCTTTGGCTTGGCTCTGGCGGTTGATCTGCCCATAGCGCTAGCGCTGTTCCTGCTGGAAAAACTGGCTGAGGTGGTCATGCATCGGCATATCGAGTATGGATAGCGGGATTCGGCAACGGAACACACCCAGGGGATTCGGATCACGAAGGAGCGCCTTGTCAATAACTTCTATTTACTGTCTTCGCCGCTCACTCAGCCAAGTGACGATAGCCAGTATCGCTACGATTACTACCCCTAGGATAACCAGCGCACCTAGCTTGAACAGACGAGAGGAGACACTCAGCGCTAACACGCCAAAAGCAGCGCTGAGCAGACAATAAGCCAGCACCACCTGGCGCTGTGAAAGCCCTAGATCTACCAGGCGGAAATGCAGGTGGCGGCGATCTCCATGAACAAAGGTACCAGTTCGGCGCATGCGCAGCCAAATCAGCCAAGCGACATCGAGGATTGGCACAGCCAATACGAGCAGAACGGTAGCCATGCGCGCCCCGGCAACGATGGACAACGTAGCAACAGCATAACCGAGGAAGAAAGAGCCACTGCTGCCCATGAACACCTTCGCCGGATAGAAGTTATAGGGCAGAAAACCCAGGGTGCAACCTAGCAATGCCAAGGGCAAAAGCGAAACACTGTACTGGCCTACACGATACATGTGAATGAAAAGGACGCCAGCCACAATCGCCGCCACGCTGGCAGCCAAGCCATCCAGCCCATCAAGGAAGTTGACTGTATTAATCATTCCTACGATCCAGAGAATCGTGATGAATGTCGTAACGTACCAAGGGAAAATTACCAACGTATCGGTAAAAGGATTCATCACCCGTTCGATGAACACGAGCGTACACACCGCGATCAACGCCGCAATCAACTGGGCAAAGAATTGGGATGCCGGTTTCAATTCATGCCGGTCGTCATAGAGGCCCACTGCGAACAGGAAAGTGCTGCCCAGCAAGATGCCGAGCAGCCGGGTGAACTCCTTCGGATCAGGCCCTTCGGGAGCAGGCAG
Source organism: Anaerolineae bacterium (assembly GCA_049969135.1). GTDB lineage: Bacteria > Chloroflexota > Anaerolineae > UBA2200 > UBA2200 > JACIWX01. The sequence continues at coordinate 2,991 of JBMFPM010000216.1, read as the reverse complement.
GCGTGGGCCCAGCACTGCCGCCAGCAACACAGCCGTAACGAATGCCACATACAGGGCAATTCCTCCGGAACGGGGCACAATACCCACATGTTTGCGTCGGCCACCGGGTTTATCTACTATAGCCCACTTTTCACCCACGTGCGCAGCAACAGGAGTGAGAAGCACAGCAAGGGCAAGAGCAACGGCAAAAACGAGGAAAAAAGCCATGGAATAAACCTGTCATTCCAGGAACCTGGTTTCTCTCGAAAACCAGATTTTTCCAAAACTAGCCCGTGCCGAATTGCCGGTCACCAGCATCTCCTAGCCCAGGCACGATATATCCAGCCGGTGGGTCACCTGGCTTGCTCGGCTCAGGCGTGAGATGGTCGTCTATGGCAGCGAGGTGGATATCCACATCAGGATGGGCTTTGCTCAGCCGCTCCACGCCCTCCGGTGCACCGATAATCCCAACGAATTTAATGCGCTTTGCCCCCCAGCGCTTCAGGATATCCACCGTAGCCACAGCCGAACCGCCGGTAGCCAGCATGGGATCGAGGATAAGGCAAACCTGTACGGTCGGATGAACAGGCAGTTTGTTGTAGTACTCGATGGGTTGCAAGGTGCGATGATCCCTGTACAAGCCAATATGCCATACTTCAGCTGCGGGCATCATTTCCCAGATGCCTTCCACCATGCCCAGCCCAGCGCGCAAAATGGGAACCAGGCCGATCTTGTCCGTGAGTTCATAGCCTTTGGCCACAGCCAGTGGGGTCTGGACAGAAATTTCCTTCACTCCTAAATCAGCCGTTGCCTCATAAGCCAAGAGGATAGCAACTTCACGGATAAGTTCGCGGAATTTCTTTGGCTCTGTATTCACACTGCGCAGCAGGGTCACTTTGTGTTGGATCAAGGGATGGTTGGAAACGAAAACACGCGCCATAGTCGTTACCTCCTAAAATTAGACCCTAAAGGGTTTGAGAAACCCTTTAGGGTCTTGTTTATTCAGCCTCGCATTTTTTCAAGAGGCTTTCCCACTCCTCATCCACTCTGGCTTGTATCTCGGCAATCATATGCTTGAATTGGGGCTGGAAAAGGTGCTGGAAACGGCCTTGCGTTTTGAGCCACTCCTCAACCGGCTTTTTTTCACGCGGCTTGTAGTTCAACTTCCACACACCATTCTCCACCTCGAACAGTGGCCAGTAGCAGGTCTCTACGGCTAGGCGAGTAACCTCAATCGAGGTTCCTGTATCATGCCGCCAGCCACGGTTGCAGTCAGAGATCACGTTGATGAAGGAAGGACCATCGGCAGCTGCTGCTTTCCTGGCTTTCTCCATAAGATCACGCCAGTGGCTAGGCGCTGCCTGCGCCACATAGGGAATGCGATGCGCAGCGATAATCTCGGTCAGCGGTTTGCGCCACTGCATTTTGCCCGGGATGACTGTGCCAGCAGGCGAAGTCGTTGTATGAGCCCCCATCGGCGTAGCTGAGCTGCGCTGGATGCCGGTATTCATGTACGCCTCGTTATTCAGACATATGTAGATGAAGCGATGCCCTCGTTCCAGCGCACCTGATAGCCACTGCAAGCCAATGTCATAGGTCGCACCATCGCCTCCAATGGCGATAAAGCGGATATTGCGCTCAGGGATTTTGCCCCGCCGCACCAGCACGCGATACATCGCCTCAGCCCCGGCGATGGTGGTGGAGACGTTCTCAAAGGCATTATGTATCCAGGGGACATTCCAAGCTGTGTAAGGGTACATAGACGTGGCAATCTCCGTACAGCCCGTTGCCGCGCCAACCACTACAGGCTCATCTATCGCATTGAGAATCTGCCGGATGATAATTGGTTCTGCACAGCCAGCGCAGAAACGATGGCCTGGAGCCAATCGTTCGGGCTTGGCTGCTTGTTCTTTCAATTTAATTACCATATGCCTACTCCCTCAATCCCAGATAATTCACCAGTGATTTGACCTTGCCGGTATCGGCGATCTCACGCAGATCGGCTGCTACCTTTTCGATATACTCTGGGAGGACATCACGTCCACCCAGACCATAGATATAATTGACCACTTTCTGGGTAGCCCCTGCCGCAAACAATGCGGCGCATACCTCTAGAAAGACTGGGCCTGCTCCATCCATAGCACCGAAGCTGATCGAGCGATCTAGCACTGCGACAGCCTTCACATCCTTTAGAGCTGCGACCAGTTCCTGCGCAGGGAAGGGATGGAAGACACGCAATTTCAGGAGTCCAATTTTCAGCCCTTTCTTGCGCAATTCCCTAATTACTGTACGTGCAGTGCCAGCGGTTGAGCTCAGTACAATGATGGCCAACTCTGCATCGTCCATCGCGTAGGCATCAAAAATGCCGTAGGTACGGCCAAAGACTCGACCAAACTCCTGACCCACATCCACGATGACCTTCATCGCCTTGCTCATGGCATCTGTCTGTTGTCGCTTGTGCTCAAAGTAGTAATCCCACAAATCCCACGCGCCGAAGGTAACCGGGTGATCAATATCCAACAAGGAGTATTTGGGTGTGTAGGTACCGATAAACTCTTTCACCGTGGCATCATCTGCCACTTCTACCAAGTCCACCGCGTGCCCGGTGATGAAACCATCCTGCATCACCATCACCGGAAGGAGTAGATCAGGATGCTCCGCTATACGCACTGCCTGAATAGTGTTATCGTAAGCTTCCTGTCCTGTCTCAGAATAGAGCTGGATCCATCCCGCATCTCGCGCTCCCATCGAATCAGAATGGTCACAGTGGATATTCAACGGAGCAGAGAGGGCGCGGTTGACTACCGACATGACTATGGGCAACCGCAAAGACGCAGCAATGTACAGTTCCTCCCACATCAGAGCCAGTCCATTGGCAGCAGTGGCTGTCATAACTCGTCCACCGGCTGCCGCAGCGCCAATGCAGGCGCTCATCGCAGCGTGTTCGCTCTCTACAGCGATGAATTCTGTGTCCACTTCACCATCAGCCACGTACTGCGAAAAAGTCTGTAC
>JBMFPM010000215.1:0-4395 GCA_049969135.1 Anaerolineae bacterium | reverse complement strand
CTACTATGCGACCCAACCTGTCGTAGACCCACCTACACTGGTATTCTTCGTTAATGATAGCCGATTGGTGCACTTTTCCTACCAACGGTATCTGGAGAACCGCATCCGTGAACGCTGGGGATTTGAGGGCACACCCTTGCGATTGCGTTTTGAAGGGCGTGAGCGCGAGCGCTCGTAGCAATGAATCCTTGTTCGCTGCCTATTGCGCGCCTTGCCGCTTGCTTGTTCTTGGTACGATTTTGTTGTAGGATGAAGACAAGTTGCAACACAGAATCAGCCGCTATGCCCTGATATTGCTCTTGACCCTCTTTGCTGGGATTTTGCCTCCACCATTCCGCTCCATACACATCCCGAACCCAGTGGGAAAGGTTGAGGCAACAGGCGGGATGCGCATAGTATACCTGCAGGGCAAGCCCTATGAGATGGGTTGGCAACAAGGCTTTTTATTTCGCGAGGAATTGCGCCAATTCGTTCGCCAGTACCTCTACGAACACCTCATCCTTGAGCAAGGGATTGCGCATTTCTGGCTGCTGGCCTATGCCCGTTCAGTGGACCAGGATGTGCCTGATGACCTGCGAGAGGAGATGCAAGGCATTGCTGATGGCGCAGGCTTATCGTATCTAGATATCTTGCTTCTCAACACGATCCCTGATCTGCTGGCGCTGGCTCGTCAATTGCCCATGTTAGAATCCTTCCCCTTGCGACTATCTGCCACGCGATATAACAATGGAAAATTGACTCTTACCCCCTGCATGTCCTTTAGTGTATGGGGAAGAGCTACAATAGATGGCGAATTGCTCCTTGGTCATCACATAGATAGCTCCGAGAGTAACTTCCTTTCTCCTTATCTCCTGGCAGTGGTGCGCCAACCAGCTTTCGGCAATGCCTTTGTCTCGATAGGCACCATGGGCATGGTTGGCGTATGGGCAGGGATGAATGAGGAGAAAATCGCTGTGGCATTATCCAGTGCACCTTCAGCGGATATCGCAATCCATGGACAACCTTTGCCATTTTTGTTGCGACGAGCTTTGCAAAATGCGGGGAACGTTGATGAGGCGATGAACACGATCCTCGCTGCCCCCCGCTGCACCGGAGGCATTATATTGCTGGGCGATGGCAAGGCTCCCGATACTGTGGCCCTTGAATTGTCTGCGTACCGACACGCTATCTTCGAGGTTGGAGCAGAAAGAGGTGTGCTGACACGCACGAACCACTTCATTGACCCCGAACTTGCTTTGTTGCAACAAGACACGCTTTCCAAGGGAGAAAAAGAGATGAGCCAAGCCCGTCTTGCGCAGATCAGCACTCAACTCGAATTCAATCATGGCTGGATTGGCATAGAAAAGGCACTTGCTTTCCTCAAAGAGGATAGTAACACCATTTCCACAAATACACAGGGGCTGCGAGTATCTCCCTTATATAGCGTGCTTTTCTGCCCCGGCAAGTTTATCCTTTGGGTTGCGCCCGAACGAAAAGCGCCAGAGTTCTATATCCTGCTCAATGTGAGTAAAGCGTTACTTGGACACGATAGAGTCCGCCATTAGGGCTTGTTTCCCCTCAATAATAGCTTTCTCAAGCCACGTGTGATAAACGCCTGCCTAGTGAAGGGTATGCCAAGACGGAGCATGGAAGCACCACCAGCTATGAGATCGCTCTACAGGCAAAAGTTACCATGATGCTACCTCAAAGAAGCCCGAATGTAACATTACTTTGATACAATGGAATTAGGTATGAGTGAGGCAAGTGATGGCTAGTGAATCGGCACCACAAGTAGCAGGGCAATTCGTATCTGCAAAGAAAACTAGTCCCAGCCCCAAAGAGCTGTGGGCTCAGCAAATCGCTATTGCTCTCGACAGCCTTGTCCGTTCTGGGCTGCTAAGCACAAGCACAGGGGAGATCAGTGTGCGCATGTCAGCCACAGACACCATTCTGATTAGCCCATCCATGCCCTTCGTAGAAAGGCTAACGGCACATGACCTCCTAGAACTAACCATGGAGAATCGGATAATAGGCAAGCGCGGGCACCCTAGTTTTGCTCAGCAGATGCATGCCGCTATTTACAATGCCCGGGCAGACGTCCGAGCCATCGTGCATTGCAAAGCACCCATGGCTACCGTACTCGGAATCTGCCAACTGCCTATCCCACCCATTACCGTGGACGCTGTGCCTTTCAGCGATTTGCCCCGCGTCCCCCACCACACTTTGCTTCAGCAGCAATGGCCGCATGAGGTAGCAGCGAAGTTAGCCGACGGCGCCCCAGCAGCCCTGCTGCTCAATGACGGGATGGTTACTGTTGGGCTAGATTTGCAGCAAGCCGTGAGGCGCGCCATAGCATTGGAGGATACTGCGCGGCTATTGGTGATCTGCCATTTGTTGCACCAGACTCCAGGTGTATTACCTCCTGAAGCGGTGGAGATCCTCAGGAACGCCCCGCCTGTAGGCTAGATTCCCTACAGATTTCTTCTATCAGTCGCCTTCATAGCGTCGTATACCTATAAAGGGGATGTAATACACCCCCAGGTAGGGCACATCGGGCTCCTCGGGACGACTTCCCAACTTGACTTTTAGGCTACGCTCCCGCGTGCCTCGCCACAGCGTAATCTCAACTCTGTCTCCAGGACGATACCCATGGATGATTTGGTCCAGGGTGTTCTCCTCTGTAACACGCTTTCCATCTACGGCAATGATCACATCTCCAGGCTGAATACCAGCTTGGTCAGCAGGGCTATTATCAACCACCCTGGTGATCAGAGCCCCGTTTACCACGGGTTTCCACGGAAGACTCTCAGGGGGTGTCGGTTGAGGTCTTTCGGGCGCGATGGGCGTAGGCTGCCTCTCCTCAGGCACAGGCAAGGATATTGTTGCAGTGGCCGCCTTCCGACCCGCCCAATAGCCAACGAGGCCACCTGCAAGTGCACCCAAGCATGTGCTCAGCAAGACAGCTAGTACTCCCATCACAATGACCAGAATGTAGAAGTTTTTGTCCTGCTTCATGGATTTCCCTCCCTCTTCAAAGCTATCGGTTGACTCGCGGCCTGTTCCAGTGGTAGAAAGACAGCCAATTCCGGATAAGCGCTCATTGTTCGACAAAATCAACGCGTTGGAAACAGCCTGAAGTTGCGATAACTTCCAAATCAGAGGGTATAAAGGGAACAGATTCCCCATTTACAATGAGTTCAACAAACTTGACCCTTTGACCCGGCTCCAGGACCCACTCATACCAGCCATCTACATTCGTTGTGGCAGGGTTGGCATCTGAGCGCCATTCATATCCATTGATGGTAATTCTTACCTTGGCGCCGGGGATAACTTTTCCCATCTTGTCAAAAACTTGGCCTTTGACTGATCCCAGCGAAAGAGCATGGGGAATGCAATTCTTGTAGATGAGTTTGAACGTACGCTGTGGTGGCAATGGTGTTTTCGTAGCTGTAGGCAATGCCGTAGGGGTAGGTGCCGTTGTAGCTGTTGGCGAAAGACTGGGAAATGGCGAAGGCGCTGCTGTTGCTTGAGTGGGCATCTCCGTTGGTGATGGTGTTTCGGTTGGGATAGCAAAAGTAGGGGTAGGCTGTGTCACCAAACCTTGCCAGACAAGAGTGAAACGCTCGCGTAACAAGAATACGCCACCAGCCACAACAAGCAAAAACAGAAAAGCACCCACTACGGCCAGCAACAGGCACAAACCTTTCCCCATGCCTTGCTGCGACTGAGTTGTTACCTGTAGGCGCTGGCCGCACTTGCCACAGAACTTGCTATCCTCAGGATTCCAAGCACCACAATAAGGGCAATACATAGGCAACTCACTCCTTGGTGAGTGCTCATCTTATAGTTATTATAGCCATCAAGCACTGTGCTGGCAAAGCATACGGCAATCCCGTATCTCCCACCGTTTGACAAGCTAGGCAACGTGCGTATCATAAAATGCATCCACAGTAAGGAGACGACGATATGGCTTACGAAGTTCCCATTGAGGAACTGCGCAATACTTGCGACCTACAAGACCTAAATTTCCTCACTACCGACCAAGTTGAGCCATTGGTTGGTATCCTCGGACAAGAGCGCGCTCTGCAAGCTTTGCGCTTTGGCCTGACTATACAAAGCGATGGTTTCAACATCTATGTCGCAGGACGACCCGGCACCGGCCGCACCAAGGCAGTGATGTCCTTCTTGGAAGAAATCGCGAAAGACAAACCAACCCCACCTGATTGGTGTTATGTCAATAATTTTCACGACCCTTACCATCCCAAGGCGATCCAGCTTCCCGCTGGTCAAGCCAAACAGTTTCGCCTGGACATGGAAACACTGATTAGCGAAATCCGGAAAAGGCTCCCCACAGTCTTCGAAAGCGAGCAGTACGCCAAGAGGCGCGAAGTAGTCACGAAAGCATTTGAGGAACAA
>JBMFPM010000214.1:0-4405 GCA_049969135.1 Anaerolineae bacterium | reverse complement strand
TAAGGAGATAGAAAAAAGAGAAGGGGAACTCATCCTGTTTATTGATGAACTCCACATGATCATTGGGGCGGGTGCAGCAGGTTCTGCAGTCGATGCGGCGAACATCCTCAAACCAGCATTGGCTCGTGGCGAGTTGCAATGCATTGGTGCAACGACCATGGACGAGTACCGCAAGTATATCGAGAGCGACCCAGCTCTGGAACGGCGTTTCCAGCCGGTGCTTATCGAGGAACCCACGGTGGAAGAGACTATTGAGATTTTGCGCGGTATTCGCTCCCGCTATGAAGAGTATCACCGCCTCACAATTACCGACAAGGCGATTCTAGCAGCGGCAAATCTAGCTGCCCGCTATGTGCCTGACCGCTATTTGCCGGACAAAGCGATTGATTTGATTGACGAGGCAGCTTCTCGCGTACGTACTTTTAAGGCGTTTCAGCCCGCCGCAGTGAAAACTGCTCTGTTGCGCTTGCAAGAGGTACAGAGAGCAAAAGACAAGGCTTTGGAAGAGCGCCGCTATGAGGATGCATTCCAACTGCGCGAACGAGAACGAGAACTGCGTGGGAGCTTGGAGCAACTCCAGCTAGGAATTCGGGGTACCGATGAGCCTGAGGGCTTGAAGGTTACTGAAGCGGACATTGCGGAAATCGTCTCCATGTGGACTGGTGTACCTGTAACCCAACTGGCTCAAGAAGAGACCCAACGCCTGCTCAATATGGAAGAAGCGTTGCACCGAAGGGTAGTGGGCCAAGATGAGGCAATTACGGCCATTGCCAAAGCAGTCAGGCGAGCGCGAGCTGGGTTGAAAGACCCCAAGAGGCCTATTGGTTCCTTCTTATTCTTGGGCCCGACCGGCGTTGGCAAGACGGAGTTGGCCAAAGCCCTGGCGGAATTCATGTTCGGCAGTGAGGATGCGCTTTTGCAACTGGACATGTCTGAATTCATGGAACGCCATACAGTTTCGCGCTTAGTAGGAGCCCCACCCGGCTACGTGGGTTATGAGGAAGCGGGACAACTCACAGAGGCCGTACGCCGTAGACCTTATTGTGTGATTTGCTTTGACGAGATCGAAAAAGCACACGAGGATGCATTCAATATCCTATTGCAAATTATGGAGGATGGGCATCTATCGGATGCACGCGGACGCCAAGTGGATTTCCGTAACACGATCATCATCATGACCTCGAACGTTGGGGTGGAGTTGTTGACCCGTGAAACAACGATAGGGTTTGCGGTAGCCAGGGATGATGCCAAGACCGCACAAGAAAGCTACAACAAGATGAAAGAAAAGTTGCTTGGCGAACTGAAGCGCACCTTCCGCCCCGAATTCCTAAACCGCGTGGATAACATCATTGTCTTCCATACACTGACAGAGGAACAAATCCGGCAAATTGTGGACATCCAGGTTGCGGAAGTAGCCAAGCGTCTGAAGGAGCATAATCTCCAGCTGGAGTTGAGCGCAGAAGCAAGGGATTTGCTGGCGACCGAAGGGTATAATCCCCAGTACGGTGCGCGCCCATTGCGCCGCGCGATACAACAGTTACTCGAAGATCCATTGTGTGAGGGCCTGCTATCTGGTCAGTTCAAAGCAGGAGATACCATCCTGATTGGTCGTGAGGGAGACAAGCTCCAGCTACGTGTCAAAGAGCCTGCTGAAGCAGCGAAAAGCCCTTTACAAGAAGCATTGCCTGGCGATGCTGATCAGGCTGTTTAGAAAGAGCCCCCGTGCCTAAGACACGAACAAAATTCGTTTGTCAACAGTGTGGCTATACTGCTCTGCGTTGGTCAGGGCGTTGTCCTGAATGCGGTCAATGGAATACGCTTGTAGAGACAATTGAAGAGCGTTCTGGTCCCAGTACCGCGCGGGTCGTCACGCAAACTATTCCCCAACCCATTACTGCAGTTCCCGCAGAGGGATTTGCGCGCATTCCCGTGCCTATTGATGAATTTAACCGCGCCCTTGGCGGGGGCATCGTACCTGGGTCTGTAGTGCTTATCGGCGGAGATCCAGGCATTGGCAAATCCACTTTGCTTCTCCAGCTTTCTGCCCTCTTGGCTGCAGGGGGGAAACCGACGTTGTATGTTTCTGGTGAGGAGTCTGTGCAGCAGATTAAGATGCGTGCTGAGAGATTGAATATCTCCGCCGAACAGCTCTATGTACTCTCAGAGACGAATCTTAACCATATTTTGAGCCAGATTGAGCAGCTAGAGCCACAGTTGGTTGTGGTAGATTCTATCCAGTCTGTCTATCTAGAAGAGCTGGAATCCTCTGCAGGGAGCATTGGTCAGGTCCGGGAGTGCGCTGCTGCCCTGCTCCGCATGGCCAAATCCCGCCACATCCCGATGTTTCTCGTAGGGCACGTAACAAAAGAAGGAGCCATCGCAGGACCGCGTGTGCTGGAGCACATGGTGGATACGGTGCTTTACCTCGAAGGAGATAGATATTACTCTTATCGCCTTCTGCGCAGTGTAAAGAATCGCTTTGGTTCCACTAACGAAGTAGGAGTTTTCGAGATGCAGGAACAAGGATTGGTGGAGATCACCAATCCATCCCAGGCTTTTCTGGCAGAAAGGTTGACTTCTGCCACTGGCTCTGTGGTGGCAGTAACGATGGAAGGTACCAGACCACTGTTGGTGGAGATTCAAGCGCTGACCACGACTACCAGCTTTGGCCTGCCGCGTCGCACTGCCAATGGCATTGACTTCAACCGTGTGCTCCTCCTCACTGCAGTGTTGAGCAAACGGGTGGGGCTCAAGTTAGCCTCTCAGGACATTTTTGTGAACGTTGTCGGCGGCCTGCGTATCAACGAGCCGGCCGTAGACTTGGCTGTGGCTGGAGCGATTGCTTCCAGTTACCGCAATATCCCGATTCCGGATGATTGCGTCATGCTGGGAGAAGTTGGCTTGTCTGGAGAGCTGCGCTCCGTCAGCCATGCAGACAAGCGATTGAACGAAGCAGCCAAATTAGGCTTCAAGCGATGTATTGTACCACGCTTTCTGCGCCTGGGGAAGGGCGAAGTAGTGGGAATGGAATTGCTGCGCGCACGCTCCATTGGGGAAGCGCTGGACATTGCTTTTCAGCCATAGTTTCGATTGCAGGAGCAGAATCCTCTGCGGCAGACGGGATGCATCATGAGCGCTATGCCTCTACATAACAAGGTGGGCGCTATTGTTGCCCTCACGGCCATTGGTTGGTTTGGGTCTTTCACTTTAACCTGGCCAACTCGCGTCGTTTTCTGGCATGGCTTTTCCTTTACTCTGTCTGGTAGGATGCTGCTGGGGCTTGTCCTGCTCGGCGTAGCCTGCGCGGGCACGGATTCCATCGTGCATGAATATAACCCGCAGCAACAAGAAGCGGCTGTTGGCGGACCCAGGATCCACCATCCGGCTCTGCACTGGATTTTGCCTGCCGGACTGACTTCTGCATCCTGGGCACTGCTTGCGCGCCCTGGGGCTCTGCAAGAGAAGGCAGTATGGGTTGTTATTGCCAGCGTTCTACTGGCTTTGCTAATCTATGCGGAATACTACACAGCACACGCTGCCGCACGCTGGCGCCCGATGGTGTACTTTGCTTTGCAGTTCATTGCTTACCCAGTGGCTGCGTTGATGTACTTCGCTATTCGTGAGAGCCTCCTTGCAACCCGCATTGCAGCAGATGTTGTCGCCATAGCTAGCGCACTCCTATGCCTCAGGCTGCTGGGCGAAGAGCAATGCCCTTTGTACCGGGTCCTGCTTAGCAGTCTGGGTGTGGGTTCATGTCTTGGCATGCTCTCCTGGTCCTTGCGCCCTCGAATGGCATCTTCTTTGCAGTATTCTCTCCTCTTGGTTATAGGCTTGTATGTGCTGGGTGGTCTTGCCCGGCAATTCTTGCGGGGCAAATTGCGCAAGGAAATCTCGCTGGAATACTTGCTTGTCGGCGCTTTGGCATTGTTGCTGCTTTTCCTCTATAGGCACTAGGCTTTTTTCGATTCAATAAGCACGCGACAGCAAATGACGGTTGCCAATACGGACATTCTGCAGGCCGGCTTCCTGTGCAACTGCAAGCACTTCTTCAGCATGGCGCACAGATGTCGTTGGTAGGTCATGGATATAGAAATGCGGATGGAATCCTAGCAATGCATAGGGGATAGACGGATTTAGCGAGGCAATAAAAGTCGCCAGTTGGCGCACTTCTTGCACATCCACATAACCTGGCACCAGCAACGTGCTGGCGATAAGGAGCGGCGGTTGGGGCCGGCGATGTAGGTGGGCGGCGACCGCCGCAAAGTTCTGCAGCGTGCGCTTGTTGCTCGCACCGGTCAAGACACGGTGCAAGTTGTTATCCCATGCTTTCAGGTCAAATTTGATACAGCCGCCGCTATGTAGCGAAAGTTCAACCATTTCCTCGACCAAAGCTGGATGCATGCTG
>JBMFPM010000213.1:0-4412 GCA_049969135.1 Anaerolineae bacterium | reverse complement strand
GGAATAACCAAGCAATCATTTTGGTTCGACGAAGGTTGGACGAGTTGGGCTATCACTAGAAGCTGGGGGGAGATGTTTGACCTACTAGCTCGAGACAATCATCCTCCGTTGTATTTTGTTCTCCTGAGGCTGTGGGCAAGTCTATTGGGGCAAGGAGACCTGTCGCTGCGGGGATTTTCCCTGCTCTGTTCAGTGGCCACTGTGGGAGTGGTCGTTGCCCTGGGAAACCTTTTCTCTAAGGAAGTAGGGTTAGTGGCAGGGATCCTAGCCGCTTTCAATCCTCCTCTGGTCATCTATGCCCAGGAAGCTAGAATGTACAGCCTGGTATCGTTGTTGATAGCTGTAGCAACCTACGCGCTAGCCAGGCTCTTAAAAGATCGCTCAGGGAGATGGCTCTGGGCTTACAGCCTTTCTATGACTGCTGCTCTCTATACGCATCACTTTGCCTGGCTTGCTTTCGGTGCGCACATCCTGCTCTCAGTACTCATAAGTAGAAAGGATAGAGCTCCAGTGCGCGCTGCTTGCCTAGCCCTGGTCTTATATCTCCCTCTCCTCCCGTTTACCAGGCACCAAATAGCGGTGGCTAGAGGAATGGCTTGGAGGCCACTCACTGATGTATGGTATGTGCCGAAAGACATTTGGCTTTTCCTCAACCTCGGAAACGGCCAGGCTCGGCTGTTGCCCACCTTGGGAGCCGCCTTGCTTACAGTAACTGGCTTTGCTTTGGGATGGAGAAGGGACACCAAAAGTTGGGCCCTTATTGTCCTGGCTGTCTCAGTTCCTGTAATAGCGATTGTCGCCATACAGCACGTTCGCTCCATATATACAGACCGCTACCTGCTCTACTTGGCTACTTTCTTCTGCCTACTTGTAGCGCTGGGAGCCAGTGAAATAGCCAAGATACTCAACCAGAGAAGAGAAACATTCATCCTAACGATCTTGCTCATGCCTTTAGTTATCCCCATGGGGGCTGCCTTGTATAACTACTATGCAGGATATGGCCCTCTCAAAGCAGATTGGAGAGCAGTTGCTGCCCATATTGAGAAAACAGCACAGCCAGGAGACGCCTTGGCACTGGTGCAAAGTGCTCCTCCTTTTCTGCACTATTACAAGGGGGACCTACCTTGGTCAGCTTTCCCAGAGATCAGCATAGAAGACTATATCGTAAGTGAAGAAAAAGTAGCATCCCAGCTCCGGAAAATTGCCCAGCGCGGTTTGGTTGTCTGGTGGATAGGCTCAGGCTGGGAGCTTGCCGATCCGCAGAATCTTGTGGAAGCCCAGCTCAGAGAGCACGGCACCTACTGGGATGAACGATGGTGGCACATTCCACCGTTTCAGTCTCCCATCAGGGTAGCAGCATACGTAATTGAGGACACGGATTTCGGACCGGAGCCAAGAGCATCTCTGTCCGCCAACTTCGGAGATCAGCTCGAACTCATTGGCTACCATGTCCAATCCGAAAGGAATGCTCTCTATGTCGCATTCTGGTGGAGGGTGCTTCGTCAGCCAGAGAGGCAGTACAATGCCTTCGTTCACCTTATCGATGAAGAAGGGAACATCATTTCTCAAGGAGACCATGTGCCTCTCAACGCTTTCTACCCTATAGAGCGATGGCAGCCTGGGCAACTTTGGCGCGATGAGCACGAGATCGAGTTGCCCCATGGTATGGATGCAGGGCAAGCCCTTCGCCTACGAATCGGGCTTAGCTGGGGAGAAAAAGGAAAGAATCAGCTCCCTATCAAGGACACGGGGGCGAACTTTTTGATCTTACCAGTCCAGAAAGTCATATCCCAGTGATGGAGGTAAAAGTATGCACAATGGCTATCTTTTGCGGGTGGAAAATCTCCACCTGCAACGACAAGAGAAAAAGATCCTGCGCGGCGTGACTTTTGAGATCGCCCCTTGGCAAGTGTTTGCACTCCTGGGCCGCAACGGTTCTGGCAAATCCAGCCTGGCTTATACCCTCATGGGCTGTGCTGGATACACCCCCTCTGAAGGCCGCATCCTCTTCAACGGCCAGGACATTACCCACCTCTCCATCACCGAACGCGCCCGTTTGGGTATGACCCTGGCCTGGCAGGAGCCAGCACGGTTTGAGGGGCTGAAGGTAAAGGATTACCTCGCGCTGGGCATGAAAGAGCCCTCACGCGAACAGATGGAAGCAGCCTTGAACGCCGTCGCGCTCCCTCCGCTTTCCTATTTGGAGCGCACGGTCAACGATGCCCTCTCTGGCGGAGAACGCAAGCGTATCGAACTGGCTGCTGTGTATGCCATGCGTCCCCGCCTGGCTATCCTCGACGAGCCCGATTCGGGTATTGACGTGCTCTCGCTGGATGACATCGCCCGTCTTATCCGCCGCCTCGCCGCCGAAGGTACCGCTGTGTTGCTTATCACGCACCGCAACGAGATGGTATCCGTAGCTGATGTGGCTGCTCTGATGTGCGCGGGCGAAATCCTGCGTGTCGGGGAACCACAGGCGATGTGCGAGTACTACACTAGCCGCTGCCAGCCATGCCTCACTGCCGAAGCGGTAGAGCCTGCCGGAGGTGAGTATGAGCGATTTTGAAGCCATCCTCAAAGCCTACGAGCGCTCAGGGGGCAATCCCCACTTCCTCAAATCATCGCGTGTGGCTAGTTTGGTCGTCAGCGGCAACCGCATTCTAGGAGCCAATGAAGTCGCGGGAATCCACCTCGTGTCTGAACCACTGCCAGATGGTGTACGCGTCAAAGTGGTGGTCGAACCAGGGGTTAAGCTGGACACACCAGCCCATCTCTGCTTTGGCGTGATCCCCTCCGAAGGCACACAACGCATCCTGTCCGAGTTCGAGATCGGCGCAGGCGCCAAAGCGGATTTCATCGCTCATTGTACCTTCCCCAATGCCACACGCGTTGTGCACCTGATGGAAGCGCAGATCCATGTAGGCCCCAACGCACAAATGAAGTACTCCGAAACCCATTATCATGGCGAAGAAGGGGGCACAGAAGTGCTCCCCAAAGCCCACGTCATCGTAGATGAAGGCGGGCAATACCTCGCTGAATTCACATTGACCAAAGGGCGTGTGGGCAAGCTCGACCTGGATTATGTCGTGGATGTAGATGCCCGTGGGGTCGCTGAACTGACCACCAAAGCCTATGGCTACGGCACAGATGCTATCTCGGTCAAAGAGACCATCCACCTGAATGGTGAGGGGGCACGCGGTCTGGCCAAAGCGCGCATTGCCGTACGTGACCAAGCCACCAGCCAGGTAATCGGCACTACAGAAGGGAATGCACCCTTCGTCCGTGGCCATGTGGATTGCATCGAAATTGTGCGCGACAAGGCAATCGCCAATGCCATCCCGGTGGTCAAGGTAACCGATCCTCGTGCCTATGTAACCCACGAAGCAGCTATTGGCACCGTGGACAAAAAAGAGCTAGAGACATTGATGGCACGCGGTCTGGATGAGGAAACCGCTGTGGATGTGATTATCCGGGGCATGTTGCAGTAGCCACGAAGCGGCGGGGCAATTTGACATTTGCGCCAAATGGGTGTATTATTTATATATAAACGCTGGTTTATATATGAAGTGGGATATGCTCATGGAAACTGTTACGACAGAACGGCAACAAATTGTGCGCACAGAACCCAGCACCCTGGAGAGACTCGCCGCAGACCTACGCATCCTTGCCGATGGGACACGGTTGCGCATTTTGGATTTCCTTGCCACTGGTGAGCAGTGCGTGTGCGACATCACACAGGCACTGGGCCTTTCCCAGCCACTTGCCTCCTATCACCTGGCTGTGCTCCGTGAGGCAGGGCTGGTCAAGGTGCGCCGAGATGAGCGCTGGATTTACTATTCCCTGAACCTAGAGCGACTGCAGGACCTCTTCACTTCCTGCCAGCGACTCTTCGATCCGGAACGCGTGTCCAACGTGCCAACACAAAAGGCACATTGTCCATAAATGCATCACGAGGGAAAACAATTTTGGCAGAGGTGAGAATTACCAATGACGCAACAGCCTACACGACCTTGTAAATGCAAATCGGATGTGCAGCCGGATAATGCGCAGAGCAAGAGTGCACCCACGACGCCTCCGTCAGATGCAGTCCAAATCTTCACCAAAGCCGGCTGCCCTTACACCCGCGCGCTGAAGCGCAAGTTGGAACATGACGGCATGTCCTTTGTAGAATACGATGTACTCCAAGACGCAGCAATGCTCCAACGCATGCTGGCCCTCAACGGTGGGCAGCGCAAGGTGCCCACCATCGTGATGGGCGAGAAAGTCATCATTGGATTTCATGGCTCCTGAACGGTGTAATCCACCGGCCGTGAGCCGGAGCGGAACGAGTTCCGTGATCCTATAGAAGAGGAGCTTCCTATGAATGAGCAAGAATTAGAGCAATTTCTAGCCACAATTACACCCGAACGCAT
>JBMFPM010000212.1:0-4420 GCA_049969135.1 Anaerolineae bacterium | reverse complement strand
CCCCTCATGAGGTATTGATCGACGGCATAGCGTTCTTTGTCGCTCATCTCTTGCGGAGCAACCACAACCAACACGTCTATATCCGCCGGCACGCTGCCACCTTCGAGGTACACTGAGCGCACTTCTTGCTCTTGCGCCAGGTAATTATTCAGTTCTTCCCAGGTCGAAAGCGGTTGTTGCGTCCGTCCCCACATGTCCTGCGTGGGTTCTTGTGGGGGAGTCCAGATGCCTACGACTTTCAGGAAGCCAGGCGAGGCGCGTTTGAGCGCCGATTCAATGGCTGTGCGCACGGAGGCTTCGCTCCAATCGCCAGTGGGGAAAATAACCTGTGCTTTGTCCCCGATCTCTAGGACCATGTAAAGGTAATAGGTTTCCGGAGAGAAAAGGGAATACGCAATGGGTTGCAGGCCATAGCGTTCATAGAGAGTTTGCCGTGATACCGGGCTGCCGGGGGCATCCGGATCCACCATAGTGTAAGTGAACTTGCCCTGCGCTTCTTTCTGGATGTCGTTGGCTACCTTCTCAATGGTCTTTGGAGCATCGGCGAGGGCATCCGGTAGGGTGTTGGGCGTGATATACGCCGTCAGTTTGGCTGGCTCGTTGAGCGCAGCCAGCACCGCATCAATGCTCTGAAAGCCATAGACCACTTTCTTGATGGTGCGCGTCAAGTCGTACTCCAGGTTGCGCAGGCGTACATCGGGCATGGCATCGTGGCGCGGCACGATCTCGATGAGGTCCTGGAAGCCCAATACTTGGCTCTGGTCTCCGTAACGGATAAGGATGTCGAAATACGAGTTAATGATCGAAGACTCATACCGGCCCGCCACTTGGAACGGCGTGGGGCGAATGCCATAAATCTGATTTGCCTCTGCTTCTTTCTCTGGATCCTTAGCTGGATCTATGAGCTCCAACTGCACTTTGCCGCCTGATGCCACGCGGTATTCTTCCAGCATATCGCGGATGGTGGGCACCAGCGGAGCAAGCAAGGGGTGGGTTTTTTCGCTAAAGTAGCCCCGGATGAGCAGAGGCTCCTGCAGATTGCTCAGCAGTTCGCGTGTGGTGGGGGACAGGGTATATTCCCGCTGTTCGGTGAGGTCTAGGCGCAGACCGCGCAGTGGATAAGCCCACACATTGACCATGACCAGGTTCAGTACCAGCAGCAGCGAGGTCAATGTGGTCGCACGGCGTTGGAGGCGCGTGCCCTGCCCCTGGCTCCAGCGCTTGCTGATCAGCGAAAAAACGTTGAGGGTGAGGAAGATGCCGCTGAGTGTCAAATAATAAAGCATATCGCGCAGGTCTATCACGCCGCGTTCGATGCTCTCAAAGCGGCTCCCTGGCGCCATCGCGCGCAATATCTCACTCACGGTGCGACCGAAGAAACCGGCTACTCCCCCAGACCCCAGCAGATAGAAGAAGCCGCAGACCAGCACCGTTGAGATGAGCGCTACGATTTGGTTGTCGGTGCGCGAGGAAATGAACAAGCCAATTGCCGCATACGCCGCTGCTAACAAGATAGCTGCTAGATAACCGCCGATCACCGGGCCCCAATCCAGGTTGCCCAGCAGTGAGACGGTGATAGGCAGGAAGAAGGTTAGCAGCAGCGAGACCACGACCAATGCTAGCACAGCCAGGAATTTGCCCACCACCAACTGCACTGGTGAGACAGGCAGTGTCAACAGCATTTCCAGCGTGCCGGAGCGTTGCTCCTCGCTCCATTGGCGCATGGTCAATGCGGATACCAGAAAGATCATCAACACCGGCATCCAGCGGAAGAGTGGCCGGACGTCGGCAATTCCACGTGCGAAGAAGGTTTCCAACCAAAAGAAAGAGAAGAGAGTGATCGCCAGGAAGGTGCCGATAAAGATCAGCGCCAGTGGCGAAGTGAAGTAGCCTTGCAATTCCTTGCGTGTGATCACCAATGCTTGTTTCATCCTACACCTCACAAACCTCGTTTGTTAGTGCGTACTTCAGTGCGCTCGTGTTAGGAAGAATGTCTACTATGCATTCATGAAGCAGTGGTCGCTAGCTCGTTGAAGACAGCCTCCAGCGTGCGTACATCGCGGCGCAGTTCGCGCAATGGCCAGTTGTGCTGGCGAGCCAGTTCATAGATAGCAGGGCAGAGGTCCTTCCCGCCACGACGTTTGCCCAGCACGCGGTAGGCTGGGAAGCCATCTGCTGAGCGTATGGCTTCCACACCCCGCACGCCAGGCAATTCGCGCAGGGCTTGTTCCACGTCAGCAGTGGTGTCCGAGAGCACGAGCACTGCATCCGGGGTTGCAGCCAGTTCCGAAAGCCGGGCATCGGCTCTGACCTGGCCGTTCATCAAGATAATGACGCGATCGCAAAGTGCCTCCACTTCGGAGAGGATATGGGTTGAGAAGAGTATCGTGCTTTGTTCCGCCAGCCGACGGATCAGACGGCGGATTTCCACGATTTGTGTGGGGTCAAGTCCCAACGTGGGCTCGTCCAGGATCAGCAGCCTCGGATGGTGCAGGATTGCCTGAGCGATCCCTACCCGTTGTCGGTAGCCCTTGCTCAGTTCGCCAATGGGGCGGGTCAAGTGCTCCTGAAGCCCTGTGGCATAGATTGCTTCTGACAGGCAAGCTCGCTGCTGGTCTCGTGGGATTTGGCGCAAGTCAGCGATCATCTGCAGATAACTCTGCACCGAAAGCTCTGGATAGAGCGGCGCATTCTCCGGCAGGTAACCTAGCAATGCCTGGACCCGCCGTGGTTGTGTCAGGACATCCAAGCCCGCGATGCGCACCATGCCCTCATCCGGTTGCAGGAAGCCGGTGAGAATTTTCATGACGGTAGTCTTGCCGGCGCCATTGGGGCCAAGCAAGCCCACAATCTCGCCCTCGTCAACATGAAAAGACACTCCTCGCAGTGCCTCGATAGGGCCGTAGGACTTTTTCAAATCAACGACGTCAATCACTTGCTTTCCCTCCCTTACAACATGGATGCGAAGCACCACAAAATATTATTCATTGCGGGCGATTTGTCAAGAGTTTGGGCGTTAAGGAGTTGACGTTTGTGGAATTGCTTGTATAATCGCGAAGAGGTAAATCCTCTGTCAGCATGGACGCTGAAAATCCACTCCTACGCTAGCCTTGCAGGGCAAGGCGACTGTGGGGTGCTCAACAATACATTATCAAAGTAAAGGAGGAACTGTCATGCCAAGCAAAAAAGAGGTACGAGAAAAGGGCGGGATCTTTAACATCTACGAAGGTTACAACTGGTTAAAATCCACTGGCCTCGAAGTTCATCTGGTTCTGACGCCGCGTCTTGGTTCACATAATGTGGGCATTACCAGTGGCGTACATTACCCAGGGATGGAATTTGAGCCGCATGTTCATCCACTTTCGGAAGAGTTGGTCTTTTGTTTCGCAGGGGAAGGGGAATTTTTCCTATACGACAAGTGGATTCCGGTCAAAGCAGGCGATGTTCTTTACGCGCCCCCGGGTGTTCGGCATGGCACTCGCAAACCAGCCGGGAGTGAAGGCATATTCGTCACGGTCGGTGTCGCAACTCCACCGCAACTCGATTTGTATAACCGCATCGGATATGATGTGCTCGCGGAGGACGAGTAATGTATGATGTGTTACGCTACGGGATGGTTGGCGGAGGGCAGGGTGCATTCATTGGCGAGGCGCATAGAAAAGCGATCAACTTGGATGGAAAAGCCAGGTTGGTAGCTGGGTGTTTCTCTCGCTCGTATGAGAACACCTTGGCTACTGGTGCAGCACTTGGGATAGAGCGCGAGCGTTTGTACAAGAGCTTCGAGGAGATGGCAAAGGCTGAGGCAGCGCGCGAAGATAAGATCGATTTTGTAGTTGTCGTAACGCCGAACAATACCCATTACCCCGTGTGCAAAGCATTTTTGGAGGCAGGCATTCACGTTGCTTGTGACAAACCGCTAGCCATCAGCAGTGAGCAGGCTTGCGAACTAGAGGCGCTCGCTAAGGAAAAGGGCTTGCTCTTTATGGTTACCTATACCTACATGGGATATGTGACCGCAAAGCACATTCGGGAGATCATTAGGGCAGGCGAGATTGGCAAGATCCGCACAATCATGGCTGAGTATCCGCAAGGATGGCTAGCGCGTGAAGGCGACTGGGGGGGCAAGCAAGGATCTTGGCGTTGTGATCCAGCTCAGTCCGGCAAATCTAATTGTCTTGCCGATCTGGGTACACATGTTGAAAATGCCGTAGCAACCATGACCGGCCTCAAGGTGAAACGGGTGCTTGCCAAAATGGACATCATGGTTCCTGGCCGTGTCTTGGATGATAATGATTTTGTGTTGGTCGAATATGAGGGCGGAGCTACCGGCATGTATTGGACTTCGCAGGTGGCGATTGGCCATGACAACGACCTGCGTGTGCGCATCTATGGTGACCGAGGGTCCATCTTCTGGTCCCAA
>JBMFPM010000211.1:0-4427 GCA_049969135.1 Anaerolineae bacterium | reverse complement strand
ACTCGTGGGCATCACTGTGCTAGATGCCTCTACGCGTGCCTAATCCTGCTCAACCGCCCCCGTCACAGGCAACTCAGCCCAGGGCAGAGTAACCGCTGCCTGGGTAATCTGCGGAGGCATGGCCTCCGCAACAAGCGTCCAATCCATCCGCAGTGTAAATTAGCCAGGGATCTCCGCTCTCCGGTGAAGTGTGCCGGTAAAATCTGCCCCAAAGTTGAATTGTACCCGGTCGTAATACGTAACACGATCATTTGACGTGTAACACAAGGCAGGATATAATCACAATGTGTTTACCATTAATTGCACCTGGAG
The DNA here is from genome assembly GCA_049969135.1 of Anaerolineae bacterium. Taxonomy (GTDB): domain Bacteria; phylum Chloroflexota; class Anaerolineae; order UBA2200; family UBA2200; genus JACIWX01. Next base: position 4,115 of record JBMFPM010000211.1, on the reverse strand, counting down.
AATGGCGGCTTGGACATTGCCATATCCATCAAAGGTATCCCCATCCGTCTAACAGCCGAACGCTGGTTCCATATTGTGGAGAACCACGACGATCTGGCAGGGCACTATGATGATGTGCTGGAGACAATCGAAAACCCTGATCTTGTACTACGTGGCTATCGGAATTCTTTGATCGCAGTCCGTGGCTATGGGCATAAACGATACCTAATGGTTGTTTACCGTGAGCGGTCAGCCGATGATGGATTTGTGATCACTGCTTATTTTACTAGCGAAGTTGATCGGAAGAAGGCAATATGGAAAAGAGAATAGATTCCCAAATTGCACACTCGCTCTCTCAGGTCATTTCCTTGCTGCTGAATTTGCCCGCACAACGTTTCTGGGTTGACTACGATAGCGAGGCAGATGTGCTCTATATCAGTTTTCAGCGTCCTCAAAAAGCCACGGACACGAAAATGACGGATGATGGCATCCTCCTGCGCTACCGTGAGGACCAACTCGTGGGCATCACTGTGCTAGATGCCTCTACGCGTGCCTAATCCTGCTCAACCTCCCCCCGTCACAGGCAACTCAGCCCAGGGCAGAGTGACCACTGCCTGGGCACTCTGCGGCGGCATGTCCTCTGCAGTCAGCGTCCAATCTGTGTAGAGTAACTGACCAGGCCAGGCATCCTCAGCCACCTGTGTCTGGATAGGCACAATCACCTGATCGCCAGGGAGCAAACGCCCAATGGTCAGACGCCAACGTGCTGCTTCCTGCTTGATGGCACAACGCTCACAATTCACGGTTCGCACCACCAGATCCTGTGGCCAAGAGACGGATACGCTCACCCCGTCAGCGAGTTCGTAGCCCACATTCGCCACTTGCAGGATAAAGTACACCTCATCAGCGGGCCCAGCGACCTGTGGATGGAGCGCGATCTCGAACACCAGAGGCATCGGTGGCAATGCCATCGTTGCGGTGGGGGTTCGGTCAGGTGCTATGGGCGAAGGGGTGGGAGTGCCTACCGCAGGCATAGCAGTGGGCGTGCCCACCACAGGTGTAGGTAATGGGGTCTCAACTGCAACCGCTTCTGTCTGGGTTGGCATCGGTGGTGCAGGCGGTAGTGAGGGAGTGGGCGTCGGCAATGCAGGTGGTGGCGAGGGAGTAGGCGTCGGTTGTCCGGGAGGGAGCGTCGGCGCACGCGTCCAGGTAGGGCGCGGTGTCCAGGTGGGCGTGGGCAGCACCGGGCCAGCCGTCCTTGTAGGCGTGGCGGTGGGCGGAGGAGGGATGGTCTGGCCAAGCGCCGCTTTGCCCGGCAGCACCCATGCTGCACCAAAGGCACCTGCCAGCAGGAAGACGACAAATGCGAAGAGCCAGGGAATATTGCGCATGAGTTTGGATTTATAGGGTGTCAAGAGATTCTACCTATTGTTCCAATAAAAAGTTTATCGCAAGCGCGCTACAAACTCAGTACGGCGGCGCAGGAGCTGCCTCTGCGCGTATTTCCAGCAGCCTGGGCTGCCATGCCCAGGTTGGGAAAACTTTAGTCATATGGTGCTCCTGATTGGCGAAAGGAGGAAACCAACAGCGAAAAGTCCAGGAGATCAATGCAACCATTGCCGTTAAAGTCCACACGGTGGTCAAAGGCAGGGTCGTCCCTGCATGTGCCATACGCGGCAGCCAGCAAGGAGAAATCCGCGATGGTGACGCGGTTGTCGTTGTCCGCATCTCCTGCGCGCAGCAAGCCAAAATCCACTGCCGCGCCGTCAGCTACCTGCACTCCATCCACGCGGTTAGCCAAAGTATTGTAGCCTTTGACGACAATGTCATAAATGCCCGCCGTCAGACCGCACACCTGGAAACGGCCCATGAGGTCTGTCTGCACGCTGCGGATGTCCGGATAGGGGCACCCCGCGGAGTACAGGCTCACGGTCAGCGTGATGGCATGGGAAGGTTGAGGCAGTGCAGCACGTCCTTTCAGGCGGATCGCCCCGGTGAAGCAAACCGGCCCGGTTAACAAGGCGTCGGTGTAGCGTTTGAAATTGAGCCCCATAGGCGTCAACACGCCAGGATAGCGCGGATAGCGATGGTCAAAAAGGGCACCGTTGAATCCACCTGTTTCGGGGCTATATGGCCGATCGTTCAGGCTGAACCATAGCCAGCGCTGCACCAAGCGGTTCTCATCCGCAGGGTAGCCCAGGTTGTCATCGCGGGCGGTCAGCAGGTAGTCAAAGGTGGCATTCATGTAGGCGTTCACCCGCTCTGGAGGAAAACCGTATTCCGCAGGCATGATCACGCCGTACTCGCTGATGATGAGCGGCTTGTCCCGCTGACCACGGTCACGCATCCAGGTGCGGAAATCAACAATGTGCTGTTTAAAGATCTCGATATCGTCGTGGTCGGCGATGCCGTACAAGCGCCCCTGGGTCTCGGTTAGCCCACGGGGGATGCCACAGCCCCAGTCCCCTTGCAATTCTTGCAGAATCACATTGTGGATGTTCCACACATCCACGGGCATGGGCTCACCATAAGTCTTCTGGTAGTATTCCAAGACCAAATCCAGCCACTTCAGGCGCAACGGCGTAGGCTGCACCACACCGCCAATGGCAATACGTGCAGTGGGATCGCGCCCCTTGATAAAATAGTACAACTGATGATAGGCATCAGCATATTGCTCCGGCGTGTTGTTGCCGCCACCAGGCCCATAGGTGCATTCTGGTTCATTGCCGATCATCCACAGCGAACCCGGGTTGGCATCCACCTGTGGGCCAAGCCAGTCCAAGGATGGCCCAGCGCCGTAGAAAACCCAGACAAGTTGGGCGTACTCGATCCCACCTGGCCGTGCTGGGTCCAACCGACTGCGCCAATCTGAGTACCAGCCAATGTGTAGGGCTGCTACATCATAGTCCGTGATTTGGCCAAGATACTCGTTCATATCTACACCAAAGCGCCAGGTGGGCAAGGGACAAGCAGGATCCTGGGCAGTGCTAGGCAGAGCCGCAACCAGACAGAGCAGCAGGATACACAAAGAGATGCGTACAGAACGAAATCCCTTCACCGGTTCAGCCTATCTGTTATGTAAAAAGATTGTGCCGCAGAGCACGCCGAATGCGCGGAGAACTGGGCGTAGGATTGCCCCTCCATGTATTCCAGTTGAGGGCATGACTCCATTACCGATAACCGTGCATGATCAATGGCAGGTAATGCACAAAGGATGGCGGCAGGATGGTGACGGTAGTGCCATTCCCCTCGCCATCGAACGTATATTCGCCGTTCCAGGTCACTTGGCCATAAAGCCTGATGTGCGTAGCTTGCGGGCTCGGCGCAACGGGAGAGAAGGTAATGGTGGCAATACGCTGGACTCCTGATGGGCAATTGCCCTGTATATGGCATTCCAGGGGTGCGGCAGCATCGTACAGCACGGTGCCTGCCTCGTTATCGCATACATTACGCAGCACCTTCGGAAATGCAGAGATGTCGGAAACGACAGAGACCACCCGCAGCAGAGCCGGATCAAACATAATCGTTGTTCCCACGCCATCGGCGTTGGTGCCGCAATCCGCGATAATATCTACGGTGAAACTAGTCTGCGCAGGGATAGTCACAGAAGCAGGGGACAAGCTCACACTCACCTGCGCTAGTGCCATCTGTTGTACAGACAATGATGAGCCAGCCCCTACAGTCAAGGCGCCTGGAATCAAAACAATAAGCAGGAGAATCATCAGGGTGCGCTGGTAAAGCTTCGTTGTCCCCTTAGTGTAACGCATCCTCTACTTCCTCCGTATTACTACGTTTGGTCACTGCGAACTCGTTCTATACCCTCCGATTCTTCGAAAATGCCTGCTCATGACATCCCTTACTTTTGGTCGCTCCGATTCCTTATGGCAACAGCCCACGGTAGGTACGGCTGAGCCTGGCAGCAGCCATTACCTTGTTCTTAAAGACTAGCGGGAAACGGAGCCCGTACGTGACCACCGTCGCAGTCGGAGACGGCGTGGGCACAAGGCTGGGCGTCAAGCTCGGCGATGGTGTGGGCGTTGGCGTGTCTGTTGGCGTAGGCGTATGAGTGTATGTTGCCGTCGGAGTAATAAGCGTCTCGGTTGGCACAGGCGTCTCTGTAGCAGTTGGAATCAGCG
>JBMFPM010000210.1:0-4459 GCA_049969135.1 Anaerolineae bacterium | reverse complement strand
GTAGATGTGTTGATCGGCGTTTCTGTTGGTGTCTGTGTAGGAGTCGACGTAGCGGTATCAGTGGGAGTAGGCGTGGCTGTTGGTGTGTTGGTTGGAGTAGGCGTAGGCGTTTCCCATGGATGGCATTGGATATCCAAGGTGTATTCACCGACTCCCAAGCCATCAATGACAAGATAATAAATACCAGGGGGGACATTCTGAGAGATATATGCTCCCATGTTGAAGCAGGTACTAGGATCAGGGCCAGAGAGCAAAAACACAGCCAGTTCTGCAGTGCTGGTGAGGTTTATTTCTAAGGCTGTTGGGGTATCCACCGACAAGGCGTACACAACCTCAGGTGCAGTAAAATCAGAACCGCATTCCCCATAATCGCTTACGTTGGATGGGTAGCTAGCCGTGCTATCTGAAATTGTTTGTCCACAGGCAATGGGCAGCGGGTCGCGAAAGGTCCCGGGAACAGGCGGAGGCTCACCGCTGATGGTCACCGTGCCATTTTCCACGCCAGTCAGTACAGAAATACCGCCATGGATAACGTCGGTCGGGTTTTCATTGCGGGAAACAAAGGTAAGCGGCAAGGCATTTCCGTCTGTGCCCCACAAAGCCTTGAAACGCACACTGGCAATGACAAAGGTACCAGTAGGCGATGGGATGTGGGAGGTCCTTCCTGCGAAATCGATCTGGCCCGTCGTGTTATTGGCATTGTTGGATAGGATGGACTCAAAAACACCGCTGCTCTGGATGGTGGTAGTAGGATTGCCACTGTCATCTACCACTTGAAGATAGACGGGATCAAAATCAAGATGTATTTCGACGCCATCCACCGGCTGGTTGCCCGCTGCAACTTTGATGTCTATAGTGAACTCCTGATCTTTGACAACGGAGGAAGAGGATGGATCGAGCATTACATACACACCGGGTTGTGTTGAAGTGCGCAGGCGAATGCCTGCATCACTGCCTACCAAGCCTAAATCATCCCACCACCCATCGCTCCCGTTGAAGCTCATATATGTGCGAGCAATTTCTGATGGCCCTTGCGCGTCAACAGCTATTGGATACTGGTAAGTAGCATTTGTGAACTTGACGATAGCGGCAATATCGTCGCCGCTTGCCACGTGAAGGGACGGGATCACAGGTACCGAATGGTATCCCGCCTCGCTGAAGGACAGGTTTTCCTTGCTGAACAATAAATTGCTTGGCTTAATGCCATCGAAAGTATCGTAAAGGTACACATCCACGTCGGTTGTTACATCGGTAGTCCAGAATTCGATGCGTCTGATCCAGGTATCGCTGGTTGGGAAAAACTTGCTCAGTCCCCAGGCAGTGGTAGTGCCATAACCCCAGGCTTCGTTCCAACCCGCCTCATCGTAGTGCAAAAGGTGCTCGGCAGGATCATAGTCCTGCCAGCCGTGGATGAAGGAAGAATTCATGCCAATACTGGCGGAACCATAGGCGATCGTGAAGTATCCACGTTCAGAGCCATAGCCACAAGGCCCACCCCACCAGGAAGAGCCCCAACTATTCTTCACAATCCAGGCGCCTGGAAGGCTAGGATGGTCGCGTGGGACAAGCGTGTCATCCCAACCAACGATCAGAACGTTGTGATTCGGGGGCTCTGTTCCTGGGTAATATAACGTGTATGAGCCATCATAACTGGAAAACTCAATCTCCCAGGGGTCCCCTCCGTAGCCAGCATACATGCTAGTCTGTAGGGGGCCATAGTGGTACAGATACCATTTCAACACGGCTGTGTCAGGAATAACTTCTCCCGTGACGATGCGCCAATCCAATACGGTTTTCTGATAGGGGCAAGAGAGGTTGCAATCGGCTTCAAAATCCTGGTAAGGGTCACACGGTTCCAGCACACTGCCTTTTTGGGAGAACAGGTTGATGACCATGAGGGCATTTCCGCCTGTGCAACTACCACCCAGGCCATTCATAGCTTGCCAATTGCACTCTTTGGCGTTGTTCTCCGAAAAATCATAGAGGCCTGCCCCGTCTATGAGCATCCGGGATTCCAAGTCTGCGACGGTGGCAAACGCATAACAAGCTCCACAGGCTTGCTGATCCTTGACCGGGGTAACCTTACCTTGTTCGCGCCAGTCCCATCTGGCAGGAAGAGACAGTGCGCTGATCCCTGCAGGCAGCTTGCCTTTGAGATGGCCGAGAGTGAGCGGTGGTGGGATGTAACCGGTGCGTGAGGTAATCAATGGCTGGGATGGCTGACGTGTTGGCGCCTTTTGTAGCGTGGGTGGGCTGCCCGGAGCGTATGGTTGTCGCACTTGAAGCGCAGTGGGGGCATAGGCAAGGATCTGGCTTGAGCTGAGCAGCCATATTAGGGATAGACATAGGATGAGGAGTGAGAGGACAACGAGGCGGCGAATCATCATAGGTTATCCTTTTGTGTGACCAACTCGGATGGATTATCCATTTGATATTGTAATTATAATCATTTGTCCCCGATCGGTCAAACTGGCTGGCCTAGGAGCTGAATTTGACAACACAGCCTATTTGTGTTATATTGAGTGAGTACTCACTCAATATTGGAGGTAAACATGAGCAGGGAAGCTGAAACGCGCCGTGCTGAGCGCGCTATGGAGCGAAGGCAGCGCATCCTAGAAGCTGCCGCAGCGGTTTTTGCCCACAAAGGGTTTGAGAGAGCGACTACGCGTGAAATTGCAGAGGCGGCTGAAGTATCCGAAGGCACCATCTACAATTATTTTGCCAGCAAGCAGCAACTGCTTGTTGCATTGGCACAGATGATCCAGGATAAACTCGGGGCTATTGTTCCGAAACCGTCAGCCAGCGGAGATGATCGCCATGCCATTGTACGAGCTATAGAGGAAGTGTTGGCAGTGATTGCAGAAAATGCGGTGGTGATCAAAGGCTTGTTGACCGCACTTTGGGATCAAGGCTATGGTTTCCATGGCTATCTTCTGCCTGGCGCCAAGACTTTGATCACACAAGTCGAGGATTATTTGAAAGCGCGGATGGCAGTAGGAGCAATCCGAGCTTGTGATGCGCACATCGTAGCGCGTATGGTAATGGGGATGGTGATTTACCTAGCTGTACCCTATATACAGGGCGTGGAACCCATGCCGTCACCAGAGCAACGCCATCAGCAAGCAGAATTGTTGGTTAGTATCCTTCTGCAAGGTTTGAAAGCATAGGGAGGTGAACCGATGTGGCAGAGGCTGCGTGCGATTATCCGTAAGGAATTTACACAGACGGTGCGCGACCGGCGCACCTTGGCCATTGTGCTTCTGTTGCCTATTATCCTCTTGTTTCTGTTTGGCTATGCGGTAGAGATGCAGGTGGATCATATTCCGACCGTGGTTGTGGACAATAGTCGGGATCAACGTAGCTGGAAGTTCTTGGAGGCGATGGAAACGTCGGGTTTCTTCGATATTCAATGCTATGTAGAGAGCGAAGCCGAAGCGATCAAAGCCATTGATGAAGGGCGGGCACGTGTGGCGATTGTTATCCCCCTACATTTTGCAGCAGCGATCGAGCGGGGTGAAGCACAGGCGTTGATTGTGGTGGATGGTTCCGACGCGATGACCGTGCAATCGGCTTTCAATGCAGCGGTGACCGTGGGGCAGGCTCATGCCGTGCAGTTGTTGACCGGGAAACTAGAGCGCTCAGGCCTGCAAGGAGGTGCTTCGCTGACCCCTCTGGATGTGCGTACACGCGTGCTGTACAACCCGGATATCCGCAGCCTTGTGTTTATGGTGCCGGGTATGGTAGGATTGATCCTACAGCAGCAGACGGTGATGCTCACTGCGCTTGCCATTGTGCGCGAGCGTGAATTAGGAACCATTGAACAGATCCTAGTCACGCCCATCAGGCCTTGGGAATTGATGCTGGGCAAGATTTTGCCCAACGTGATTATAGCCTTCATCAACATGGGCACGATCCTGGCTCTAGGCGTATTTTGGTTTGACGTGCCTTTCAAAGGCAGCCTGGGGCTCTATTTTCTCATGTCTTTGCTCTTTGTGTTCTCCTCGCTGGGATTGGGCATCCTGGTCAGCACCGTGTCCACAAACCAGCGACAAGCACAGCAACTGACAGCCTTGATCATGCTGCCGGGCATGATGCTCTCCGGCTATGTTTTCCCCCGTTCGATGATGCCTAAGCTGGTGCAATGGGCAGGCGATCTGTTGCCTGTTACCCATTTCCTACAGATTTCGCGGGGCATCATGACCAAGGGGGTTGGCTTCTACTTCATCCGTCAGCAGGTATGGATCTTGATGATCTATGGCCTGATCGTCTTTGTGTTAAGCCAGGCAGCTTTTAGGGAACGCCTAGAGTAGGCGGGTATTCCAAGAGCGGTGGCAGGGCAATGGGCGAAGTGATGGTCGAAATCCACAATTTGTGCAAGTCGTTCGTTAGCCAGCGGGGCAGAACAAAAACCCTGGCAGTGAATGAATTGAACCTCGAAGTACAACGGGGCGAGACGTTT
>JBMFPM010000209.1:0-4471 GCA_049969135.1 Anaerolineae bacterium | reverse complement strand
CATCAACATCGTTGCCTCCTCTTTCCAGAACATAATTGCTCCATATCCGACTACGCGATCTTTGTCACCATAAGGGGAATCGCCCGAATTGGCGTACTGGAGCACGGTGGCGCGGTTGGCCCCTAATTCTTGGGCAACCAGCATAGCTGTCAGCACGGCGCCTTCACCGCAAAGGGTGCAAAACAGGTTGTCTATTCCACTGCTAAGCCAGTGGCGAGTGTTGGCGATGACTGCCTGTGGATCCAGTGAGGTGATAGCAAGCAGGGTTGCGCGATCTACTTGCACCGCATCCTCATAGCTGGGGTAGTGGGACATGTCCGTGCTGGCGATAATGAGCGCTTTCTTGCCGCGTAAGGCAGTAAGCAACGCGGCGCTGAGCGCCTGGCAGTTTTCCCAGGACTGTTGCCCGATCAGGATAGGGACAAAAGGAGCCGGGCCATATGTCCGCAACAGGAAAGGTAATTCCACTTCGATGGAATGTTCAGCCAGTTGCGAACGGCGGTCCGCAATAATGTGCTGTGGGTCGGCAGCGACAATGGCTTCTGCCAATGCACTGTCCACTGGCATGAGGCCAAGGGGTGTGGAGTAAGCGCCAGTGGGCCAGACAGAAATGAGCTTGAAATCTGGGTCATAGTGGTTACCAGCCAATATGACAATCGCGTCGTACTTGCGCCCTTCCACTTGCTTGAATGCTGCCGCTGCCACTGCTCCACTGTAGACATACCCTGCATGGGGCACAATCAGTACAGTAGGTTCCTGAGGCTCTTGCTTTGCCTGTTGCAACAGACCATCTACCATTGCCCGCAGTTCTGCTGCATCGGCGGGATAGAACATGCCTGCTACTGACGGCTGACGGATGTCCTGCGCAGCAATGGTGGCTATCTGGGTAGGAGCAGGTGCAATGGCGGGGGTGCTGACGAGCGATGGGGCAGGGGTGTGGGATGGCGCAGGCGTAGGAGTTTTGGACACAGCACAAGACGCCAAGGCTATTGCCGCCAGAAGCCAACACCAGGTGTAACGGTTTGGAGGGATGTTCCTGATTTTGACGAACATTCGGAAATCCTCCCTTATTCTTTCTCAGGCACAGAGCGGTCTCGTTTTCTATTATACAGCACAAGCGGGTGTACTTCCAAGCATGTAAGGACTTTGGGCATAGTTCAACGTGGGGCAAGTTGCTAGGAACTAGCCGTCAACGAATTTACACGAGTGGTAAGTGGATGCCCACGGTGGACGGGTTTTTACCACTTGGCGTGGTGTTCCTCCGCCCAGCCGATCACGTCCTGAACATGTAGTTCCTCGCCATCATCGCTACGCAGCGTGCCGCTATAGCGTCCGAACATCTGATGGACTTGGCTGTATAGCAGGAGGAGGTTGCTCCGTGCCACGCGCTCCTTGAAGGGCACGAATTCCAGATCGAGGCGCCCATCGGGGGAATGCATCTTCCAGGGCTGCATAAAGTTCTTGTTGTCGTACTCGAAATTGATTTGTTCCAACTTGTGGATGCGGCCATTGAGGATGAAGGCATTTTCCGTGGCAGCACTGGTGTCGCCGAAGCCATAGCCCATGTTCAGGCCCAGCGTGCGGCCATCGGGCAGGTAGGCTGAAGCACTTGCCCACACCCAAAAGCTTTTGTACTCCCAGACCCCACGTCCCCAATCAAGGTTGCCCAATGCATGGTCAGGCTGCAGGTCAAGGCGGTGCTGCCCGTATTGCACCCATCCCGTAGCTGGCAGGCAATTTATTTTGCGATTATAGTAGAAACGCCGATGTCCAATGGGGATAACGATGACCATGGATTCATGAGCTGGTGAGCAGTGGAGAGACACATCGGCAGCAATGCCCTGGCCATGATGGAAGGCTGGCCAGTCTACTTGCAGATGGCGCTTGTCTCCCTCTAAATGGAAGGCAACACGGATGCGCCCATTGTCGAAATAGGAATCGCCCTGATCGCTATTTCGGGCCAGGTGGATGCCCCTTCCCAGTGGTACCATGAGGGTATCTTCGACCAATTCTCCTGTGCGCAAGTCCAGCAGATAGACAAACACTAAGCCAAGGTAACCCACGTGGGATAATGTCGCGGAGAAGAAGAACTCGGGCGTAGTCACTCCGTAGTAGTCCCATCGCTTGATACGCAGGAATTGCAACGCACGAAAGGGGTAGAAACGGAGATTTTCGAGGTTGCAGTCCAGGAGCGGTTGTCGTGACCAACCTACCTGAATCAGCTTGCCTTGCGCATCGAGCAAGGGAGACGGCGCAGTGATTTCCTTTTGCATGGTACCACCTCCTCCATTTTCTATGCTCGCGATGGAATGATAGGTGAAAACGTGCGCCAGGTCAAACCAATGGGTATGCGTTAGCCCTGCCTTTGTTTGCTTGGAGTATGGGGTCAGGTTAGAATAGGATAGCTCCATCAAAATGAGGATCGTGGCATGGCGCGTATCTTGTGCATCAACCCTTGGATTTATGACTTTGCGGCTTATAACCTGTGGATTGAGCCACTGGGTCTGTTAACGGTGGCGGGCGTGCTGCGCCAGGCTGGCCACGATGTGGCACTGATTGACTGCCTCGATCGGCACCATCCTGCAGCGCCAGCGCCCACGTCTGCCCGAGATGCCTATGGCTGCGGCCACTTTGCCAAGGTCGAGTTGCCCAAGCCACCGATATTGGCGCATGTTCCACGCCGTTGGGGACGCTATGGCTTGCCGGTGGAGGTTTTTGAAGCGGAGTTGGCTGCCCAGCCGCGCCCTGATGCGGTGCTGGTCAGCTCGATGATGACCTATTGGTATCCAGGACCTTTTGAGGCAATCCGCCGTGTGAAAGCACGTTGGCCGGACGTGCCCGTGGCTTTGGGTGGCGTGTATGCTACCCTGTGCTGTGAGCATGCTCGTGCCTACTCAGGAGCAGATGTTGTGCTCAGCGGCCCTGGCGAAGTGCAAGCCTTGCAATGGGTGAATGAGGTAACCCGTGAGTCGCGCAGGCTGGAGGTTGCTCTGACGGACGTTATGCCCGCGCATGACCTGCGTCGTCCGCAAGGCTATGTGGCAATTCAAACTGCGCGGGGTTGTCCCTTTCACTGCCCGTACTGCGCGGTGCATCAGATCGTCCCCGGCGGGATGACACGGCGCCCGGTGGAGCAAATAGTGAGAGAGATTGCCTGGTGCGTCGAATTTTTAGGGGTACAGGACATTGCCTTCTATGACGATGCCTTGCTGGTTGATGCGCAGCGGCACATTCATCCCATCCTAGATGCTGTGATCGAAAGGGGCTTGCAGGTGCGCTTTCACACTCCCAATGGCCTCCATGCGCGCTATATTGACCAGCTTCTGGCGGAAAAGATGCGCCGTGCTGGTTTTGTCACCATCCGTCTGGGGCTGGAGACGATTGATCCAGAGGAGGAGAAGCGCGATGGCGGCAAGGTGGATGAAATGAGTTTTGTCCGTGCGGTAGAGGCGCTGAAAGCGGCAGGGTTCACTGCACGCGAGGTAGCTGCCTATGTACTGATTGGGCGGCCCGGGCAAAATATGGAGAAAGTGCGCGCCACAGTTGCCTTCGCGCATTCTCTGGGCATTCGGGTGCACGCCGCCGAGTTCTCCCCTGTGCCCGGGACTAGCGAATGGCAGAATGCGGTCAATGCGGGGTGCATTCCCGCAGACGCGGACCCGCTGTTGCACAATAATTCCATTTATCCCTGTGCTGATGCACGGGCGATGGAGGAGCTGAAGCAACAGATTCGGATGGGGGATCAGGCGCTGTAGTCTCGTCTTTGTGAAGCCATCGGAGCAGTTCTATGTTGAATTATTGGTGCTAGTTGACTCAGGCTGAAGTTAGCAATGGACAACGGGACAAAGCCGATGGCATCGCTGCGCAGTCTATACCAGTGCTAAGGCTCATATGCTTGAGGCGCATTACCCGATGAAGCTGATTGAGAAACGGCGAGTAAGCCATACCTGTTCCTTCTCAAGCTCTGGTGTTAGTAGACTGACAATGCTCTCGCGTTTGACAAAAATTGTTATTCATTTCATAATGATAGACGTCATTGTGCGGCATTTGATGCGGTTAAGCCGCGGCGGTTTAACTACGGTTTTTGCGTTGTTAAGCCGTCGCGCTCTAAATGTATTTTAAGCCGTTTCGGTTGAAAATATAGTTGGGCGATAGGCCGAGGAGTGAACTATGAACCGGACAAGTTGGGAACGAATACTAAAGAAATATTCAGAGTCCATCGGTCTTGGAAAGGAAGCCATAGTCATATTCAAGAACGCGCGAGATCATGTAAGTGGCGTGATCAAGAAAATTGACGAGGATTTTCTGATTCTGGAGAACAAGGATGGAAGTGGCATTACGGCCATTGTAGAATTGAATGAGATTGCTGGTTTCAGAACCCACTGATGGCACAGTGCTCTGAGAAAACACGGTCCCATGATCGAGTATGAGTTTTCCGAACACGCTTATGACATGCTGAGGGAGCGAAATA
>JBMFPM010000208.1:0-4480 GCA_049969135.1 Anaerolineae bacterium | reverse complement strand
GAATATTGTTAAAGTCATGGGCAATACCACCAGCCAGTTGCCCAACTGATTCCAGCTTCTGCGCTTGTAAGAGCTGTGCCTGTGTGTTTCGAAGCTCTTCCAGATTTCTGCTCAGATCTGCCATCAATTGGGCTTTGTGCCAAGAAGCAGCCAGTTGATGGGCGAAGGCCATAATAACTGATGTGTCCTCTTCTGTCAAATCATCCGACTGCACGGAGAGCAATCCGATGACTTTATCTCTTACGATGAGGGGGGCAACGATAGAGCATGGAATCTGCAATACCTCCAAAATGCGGGGAGCGAGCATAGCAATGGAGGCAGGCAGCAACCGCTCAAAACGGCTTTGCACATCGTTGATGAATATAGCCTCGCGATGAGCGACTGCCTGTTGGAACGCAGGAAGGGCGGTAACTGGTAGGAAAAACTCTTCCACCTTGAGCCCTACCTCTTCTTCGAGTTGTTTGACAACACCCTTGTCGTAACTCATACACCTGGGGAGAAGCCTCTGTTGTCCTTCATCCAGCAGGAGCACAACGCAGGAAAAGCCGAGGTTGCGGAATTCTTCGGCGACTGCATCAAAGATCTCATCCTGGGTCAATGCCCTTTCTGCTGCCAAAACAGCCCGATTCAAGCCCTGTAGCAGCTTTTCTGTACGCTTGAGCTTGGTGATGTCCGTGAAAGCAGAGAGGACCCCGGAAAAAGTGCCTTGGTTAAATAACGGACGAGCGTGCACCAGGACAGGCACTTCGACCCCGTCTTTGCGCACCAAACGCGTCTCGTATTGATCGCCATTGCCCATCGGGCGTCGTGTCATGCGTGTCTGGATGCGCTCCTGCTCGTCGGGAGGCACAATTTTGTGCCAGGGAGAGCCGATCAATTCTTCCGCCGAGTACCCAAGCAGGCGCTCGGCGGCTGGGTTGACAAAGGTAATCCTGCCTTGGGCATCCTCAAGGAGCAGGGCTTCGGCTACGCTCTGCACAATGGTCTCGTTGAACTCTTTCAGGCGCTGGATTTCCTCTTCCGCTCGCTTGCGCTCTGTGACGTCACGTGCGATCCCCTCGATGGCGATGAGGTTTCCATCCTCGTCATAAATGGGGACGTTGCGTTGCTCTGTCCAGATAACCGTGCCATCTTTGCGAATCCAGCGCAGAGTAATAGGCTGACCAAAGGCATTGCCAGAGCGCACTTGCTCCAACAGTGCCCGGTCTTCTGGGTGGACAATCTTGATACCCAGGTCCGGGTCTGCATAGTGCTCTTCGGGGGTATAGCCTGTGATCACAGTGGCAGCAGGGCTGACATATTCAAACCCTGGCTTGGGCACGAAGCGATAGCGGTAGATAATGTCCAAGGCGTTCTCTGCCAAGCGATAGAAACGTTCTTCTAACTCGCTCAAAGGGTCTCCTCCCTTGTCTGTGTCTCTATCCATCATTGGGAGCACTAGGCGAAACTGACTTGCATTCGGTGCCCACGCATATAGGCTACATTCAGGATGGTGGGCACCAGCTTGAGCGTCAGGTCTTCCTTGGCAACAAAGGCGTCTGCCCCAATAGATAGCACGGCATCGTGATACTTCTCTTCCTCTAGGAAAGTCAATGCAATAATGCCTACATTGGGCATCGCTTGGCGCAGCAGCGAGATTACTTCCATGCCGGACATGTCCGGCATCGCCAGGTCAACCAGCACAATATCAGGCTGGAGTGCTGTGGAAGCCTCCACAGCGAGTCTTCCTTCGCTGACTGCTCCAACGACCTTCAAGTCCTCATGTTTGCTCAGAAAGCGGGAGGCAATGGCAAGGAAAGTAGTACTATCGTCAATGAGAACAATGCGGATCATTCCTGTGTTTTCCTCCTCCTCCTTCTTCCTGTAATTGAAGTTTAGACATGAGTCGGGACACTTAGGTGAACCTCGCCATCCCCAGGCTCCAAGGGTTTGTAGTGCGCACTTCAGTGCGCCTCTCAAGCGCTAAAAGCTTGCCCTGAGCGTAGTCGAAGGGCGCTTACTACAAACCTTTTTCAAACATCATCTAGAGGCAATGTCCCAACTCATGTCCCAACATCAGACAGTATACAGGCTTGTCGCCTTGTTGGCTATCCGTAAATCTACGGAATCTAGGGGTAAGTTTTACGTAGAAGCGCTGAGGTATGGGATCAGGGTGCTATCCACTTTCCCCAGGCAGGAGGCCGCGCTGCACAGCGTAGCGTACGAGTTCAGCTTTGTTCTTCACGCCTAATTTGCGCATCACATTGGTGCGGTGGGTTTCCACAGTGCGTCGGCTAACGAATAGTTGCTGCGCAATTTCCGAGCTACTACGGCCCTGGGCGACGAGCAAAAACACTTCGCGCTCGCGTAGGGTCAGTGTGTCCAAGGGGTCTTGTGGGGTTGCAACAAGTTGTTCGAGATAGGCATCAATAAAGCGCTCGGCGATACGAGGGCTGAGATAGCGGCGGCCAGCAACCGCACTGCGCACTGCGTTGGCCAGATCTTGCGCCGTGGAATCTTTCAGGACGTAGGCGACCGCCCCTGCGCGCAAAGCTTCGCGTACGTAAGGCTCGCTGTCGTGCATGGAAAGCATGATAACACGCGTGCGAGGAGAGCGCTTGCTGACCTGCCGTGCCACTTCGGCGCCATTCAAACCAGGCATAGCCATGTCAACGATCAGCACATCCGGCTGCAAGCGCTCGGTAAGCAGCGTTGTTTCCACTCCCTCACCAGCCTCACCTACGATGACAAAATCAGGTTCAGCCGCTAATAAGGCACGCAACCCCTGCCGCACGAGATGGTGGTCATCAGCCAAAACGATGCTGATCATGCGTATCCCTCCCTGCTTGACTACCTCCTAACTGACGGGAAAGATGGCCGTTATGGTGGTCCCTTTACCTGGTGCTGATTCGATTGTCAGGCGGCCTCCTGCCAAGGCTGCGCGTTCGCGCATGCCCAGCAAGCCAGCAGAAGCCATTTGGGCAAGCGCGATCTTGGGGTCAAAACCAGTCCCTTCATCGCGGATCTGGAGCGTTAGCTTGTCCTCTGTGGCCCATGCTTTTACCTCAACTTCTGGCACACCGGCATGGCGTGCTACGTTGGTCAATGCTTCCTGTACAATGCGGTAGGCTGCTATCTCGACCGCCGGGGCAAAGCGCCGTCCTTCTAGACCGTGGTGGATAAATTGCACCCGGACTTTGGTCTGTGCCGTGTAGCGGTCTATATGCCAGAGCAAAGCTGCCAGCAATCCCAGATCATCCAACACTGCTGGCTGCAATTCCAGTGACAAGTTACGCACTTTGGTCATGAGTTCTTTTACTAAAGCTCTGGCTTCATCCAAGTTCCTGTGCATCTCTTCAGGGGGAGAGTCAGCCGCCATATCCAGGACGATGTTGAGCATAGTGAGCAATTGTCCTATTTCATCGTGCAGCTCGCGGCCGACTTGCCGCCTCTCCTCTATCTGTGTTTGCAATAAGCGATGCGACAAGCGTTCCAATTGCTCGCGCGATGCGCGCATTTCCTGGAACAGGCGTGCGTTCTGGATGGCTAAGCCGATCTGGTTGGCGATGGGTTGGAGGAGTGCCAGCTCTGCTTTCCCATAAGCGTGCTTGTGGTAACTCTGTACCTCCAAAAGCCCCATGACCCTGCCCTCTACGATCATAGGCACATAGGCAGCCGACAAAGGGATGTTCTCATTTCCAGGAGGGCTTACGGTAACTGCTTTTACCCCTGTCTGTGCGACTGCGGCAGGGAGATCCTCCACGATGGCGGGCTGGCCAGTGAGGATGGCTTTGGTGCGGCCCTGCAATGGCATGCCTTCCTTGATCATCAAGGGCGGAAACAGGGAAACGTCCAGAGGTTGTCCGTCGCACAGCATGAGTTGGGCGCGCAGCATGGAGGATTCGTGGTCATACAGGGAAATACCACACACTGGGCAGTCCATCAACTGGGAAATATAGAAGTGGGCGGTGTAGCAGATTTGGTGTATATCCATCGTTTCTGCCAAAGCCGAACCAATGCGGTTGAGGATAAGGAGTTCCTCTGTGCGCTGCTGTAGCGCATCCTCTGCTTGTTTATGCACTTCCAGACTGTACAGCCATTGCTGGAAAGTGGCAGCGGCAGGATCTGCGCTGAGAAGCTTCTCTGGCGGGACGTAGTGGAAATTCTCGTATAACTTCTGGTCCAGTGCCACCAGTGGATGCGTGCGCATCATGTCCAGCAGTATGTCAGCACGAAAGCGCCGGCGGTCGTACTGACACATTCCCAGGCATTTTCCGGGCCAAGATATGTTGAGCTTGGCTTCGTATTCGACCAGCCGCTCGGGGCCGGGCAGTGAGCGCAACGCCCAGGTCATCTCGCCGGTGATCCGCAGGGCCGAATAGCCCTCTATGAGAGCCTGCTCTGTTTCTGCTTGTAACCTGGCAATCATTTGCTCGGGATCAAAGTTACCTCCCTGCAGGTAGGTCTCCTCAGGGGTGAGGATGGAGAACTGGCCGCTGGC
>JBMFPM010000207.1:0-4485 GCA_049969135.1 Anaerolineae bacterium | reverse complement strand
GTACGCAGGCTACCCTGGTGGTACGTTTGATGGGGTTCGTACGGTAACCTGGACTGTGCCATTCCTGGGCCCCGGCAGTGCTGTGGCGATGTGGATCAAGGCGCGGACATATTCCTGGGCTGGAGGGATGTGCTTGACCAACCGGGCGTGGGTAGACGCAGACGAATTGGGCATTCCTATTCCCATAATGGAAGTGTTCTGTGTGCCTCCGTCCAATGATCCTCGCTGTGCTCCGTCTACGCCCACGCCGACGAGAACTGCTACCTCGACTCCGACGAGGACTATGACGCCGACGCCAACAGCGACAAGCACGCTTATGCCGACGCCAACGGCCACGAGCACACCCACACGGACGCCCACGGCGACAAGCACGCTGACACCAACTCCGACTGTAACGTGGACACCTATACCAACGTTTACGGTAACTTCTACGCCTACAGAGGTACCCACAGTAACGACGATGTGGACGCCTACACAAACTCCTACCAGAGTGCCCACGCCGACAGTAACGTGGACACCTACGCCAATACCTACCGCTACGTCAACGAAGACACCTTCCCTGACACCGACGGCAACATGGCTTCCATTGCCGACAGAAACGCAGATACCGCCCGCGAGGCTCTACCAGCTTTATCTGCCTCTGATCAGAAAAGGGTGGTCCTTCTATGTTTCCCTCATGAGAAGATAAGACTACCCAACCCAGGCCTAATGGGAAGAGACCCCAAGGGTATGGTGAAGCCCTTGGGGTCTTTTTCTAGATGAGACTTTTGTCACAGACATACAGATGCATTCTGTGCTATAATAGCCGTGTATTTGTAGGAGTGCGAGAGATGATTCGGCCATTGCCACAGGTAAATGAAGAGCTGTGCACACGCTGTGGTTTGTGCGTGGAGGCATGTAGTTGCCCTGCAGTCGAACTCGGAGAGCATGGATTGGTTTTTCATTGCGATGAGGTTTCCTGTCCTGCCTGCCTAGAAAGCAGGGATTGTGGCTGCATTTGTGAGGATGTGTGCCCCACGGGAGCTATTCAGTGCGTTTTCGAGATTGTGCTGGAAGATAGCCCTAAAGCTAACATGACCTAAGGGCAGAGGATATTCGTCGGAGATATTAAAGTGCGTGTCTATGAGGATATTACACAAACCATAGGCAATACGCCCCTGGTGCGCCTGAACCGCATTACGCACGGGGTAGAAGCAACGGTGCTGGCAAAGCTGGAGTTTTTCAATCCTTTATCCAGCGTCAAGGACCGCATCGGGGTCAACATGATCGTCGCCGCAGAAAAGGCAGGGCTAATCAAGGAAGATACGATCATTCTGGAGCCGACCAGTGGCAATACGGGCATTGCCCTTGCTTTTGTCTGCGCTTCCAGGGGTTACCGCCTGGTGCTGGTCATGCCAGAGACAATGAGCCTAGAGCGGCGGGCATTGCTGAAAGCACTGGGGGCAGAGCTTGTTTTGACGCCAGGTGCTGAAGGCATGCTGGGTGCGGTGCGCAAAGCGGAGGAATTGGCTGCAGCAGACTCGCGCTACTTTATCCCGCAACAGTTCAAAAATCCGGCCAATCCGGAAATCCATCGCCTCACCACTGCGGAGGAGATTTGGCGGGATACCGATGGTCAGGTGGATATTGTTGTCGCCGGTGTCGGCACAGGAGGCACGATCACTGGCATTGCCGAGGTGATCAAGCCACGCAAGCCTGATTTTCGGGCCATTGCTGTAGAGCCCGCTGCTTCGCCGGTCCTATCCGGGGGTAGGCGAGGCCCGCACAAGATTCAAGGCATTGGCGCAGGATTCGTGCCCGATGTGCTGCGTGTGGACTTGTTGGATGAAATCATCCCGGTGACAGATGAGCAGGCTATAACTATGGCACGCCGCTTGGCTAGGGAGGAGGGCATCCTGGCAGGTATTTCTGCTGGTGCGGCCGCCTATGCAGCATTGCAAGTGGCAAGCAGGCCGAAGAACAAGGGGAAATGGATCGTCTTCATCGTTCCGGATACAGGAGAGAGATACCTGAGCACGCCACTCTTTGCAGGAGAGTAGAGCATGTATAGTACCGAGATCCTCAAGCATTTTCAGAAGCCACAGCACGTGGGTTTCATCGAGAATGCTGATGGCTTCGGAGTAGGGCATGGTGGCGCCAAGTGCCCAGAAGACCTGGCACACTTTTGGATTCGCGTGGAGGGCGATCGCCTCGTTGAGGTAAAGCACCGCACGCGCGGTTGTCCGGTGGCCATTGCTGCCAGCAGCGCAACGGCGGTCATGGCAACGGGCAAAACGGTGGAGGAGGCATTGCAGATTACAGAAGACAAGGTGGCTCAAGTTCTGGGGGAAATGCCAGAGCGCAAGCTCGATTCGATTGTCGGGCCACGTGCGCTGCGCGCTGCCATTGAAGACTACCTAACGAAAAACGTAACACGAAAAACGTAAAATGGAACATGGAATACGGAATACGCAACACGGAACATGTAGGTGACCATGCTCGAACGCATTCGTGAGGACATCCAGGTTATCTTTGACAAAGACCCCGCCGCCAAGACGGTGTGGGAAGTGCTGTTTTGTTACCCAGGGTTGCATGCAGTTTGGCTGCATCGTGTGGCACATTTCTTCTGGCAGCACAAGTTTCTTTTCCTGGGACGCTTGGTTTCGCACATCAATCGCTGGCTAACGGGCATTGAGATCCATCCAGGAGCACGCATTGGACGACGTTTCTTTATCGATCATGGCATGGGTGTAGTCATTGGTGAGACGGCGGAGATCGGTGATGATGTGCTGATGTATCAGGGAGTGGTTTTAGGCGGTACAAGCTTGCAGAAAGGCAAACGCCATCCAACGGTCGGCAACAATGTTGTCATTGGGGCTGGAGCCATTGTTCTGGGCCCCATTACGGTAGGAGATAATGCCAGGATTGGTGCAGGTTCGGTAGTGATCCGTTCCGTCCCAGCCGGTGCCACAGTGGTAGGTGTGCCGGCGCGCCTGGTAGGTCAGCCTGAGCCAACCAGAGCTGCTGTGGATTTGGAACACGGAAGATTGCCTGATCCGGTGGTGAAAGCGATCAGCGAGGCTTTCGAGCGGCAAAGCCACCTCGAAGAGCGAGTGCGCGAATTGGAGAAAAGGCTGACGCAGCTTGCACCAGAGGTGCTAGCCAGGAAGCCGCGCTTGACGCTAGAGGAGGCAGAGCTGGTGCAGCGTGTCCATGCAGCATTGCGTGAAGTGATTGACCCTGAGGTTGGACTCAGCTTGGTTGATCTAGGGTTTGTGCACGACGTAGCAGTGCGGGAGAATCAGGTGGAAGTGCGTTTGGCACTCCCAGAGTCCGAATGCCCTTTTATGGATTACTTTTCAGATCAGATCCGACGCCGCATCATGACGCTCAATGGAATTGAGCATGTTGGAGTAACGTTTGTAGATGCGCGATGCTGTGTAAAGCCAAGCGAGACATCATAACGGAGGAAACAGGAATGGATGATTTTATCTATCTCGATAATGCCGCAACTACGCGGCTAGATGAACGCGTTTTAGAGGCAATGACGCCTTATTTCTTTGAGAAATACGCTGTAGCGACCTCGCAATTCGGCTATTCGCCGGGCATAGAGGCAAAAGATGCTCTGGACGAGGCGCGGGCGAAGATCGCAGCGGTGTTAGGTGCTGCGCCCGAAGAATTCATCTTCACATCCGGCAGCACTGAATCGAGCAATATGGCTTTGAAAGGCGTGGCGATGGCTTTGGGTGAGAAGAAGGGCAAGCACATCATTACCACGCGCATTGAGGATTTTCCCGTCTTGCACAGTGCGCGGGCATTGGAGAGGCAAGGTTTTCGCGTAACGTACCTGGAAGTGGATGAATTTGGCCGCGTGGATTTGGAGCAGTTGCGCGCAGCCATTACTCCGCAAACCATCTTGGTCTCCATCCAAGCTGCCAATCAGGAGATTGGCACGCTGCAAGATGTGCAGTCCATCGCGCAGATCTGTCACGAACGGGGGGTGCTGTTCCACACTGATGCCACGCATTCCTTTCCGCGCGTGCCCCTGGATGTCAGTAAAGTGCCGGTGGACCTCATCACGGTAACGGCGCACCTCATTCATGGACCTAAAGGCATCGGCGGGCTGTACGTGCGCCAGGGGACGCCGCTGGCAAAGTGGATGGATGGTGGCTTCCAAGAATTCAACCTGCGTCCTGGCGAAGAGAACATCCCCGGCGCCGTGGGCTTTGCCAAGGCAGTGGAGTTGGTCACTCCGGAAGAGACCGCGCGGCTACAGGCAATGCGCGATGATTTGATGCAGCGGCTGTTGCAGGTGCCTCACTCGCGGCTTAATGGCCACCCGACGCTGCGCTTGCCGCAGAATTTGAATATTTCGTTCCGCTTTGTCGAAGGTGAGTCTATCTTATTGCATTTGGACATGCGTGGTTTTGCCGTAAGTACCGGCTCAGCCTGTTTCAGCCGCTCGCTGGAAGCCAGCCATGTCATCCTGGGCATTGGTGGTGACCA
>JBMFPM010000206.1:0-4566 GCA_049969135.1 Anaerolineae bacterium | reverse complement strand
AGCTTCCAACCCGGCTGGGCGATAAAGGCCTGGCGCACTCGCCGTCCAATGTCAGTGCGGATGGGAATGTTCTGCAAATTAGGCTCGCTGGACGAAATGCGCCCGGTAACGGTAGCAGTCTGGTTCCAGGAAGTGTGCAAGCGACCGGTGCGCGGATTCACCATCAGTGGGAGAGCATCCACATAAGTAGACTTGATTTTGGATAGCTGCCGGTGTTCCAGGATCAAATCAATCACTGGGTGCACGCCCTTCAAACGTTCCAATACCTCGGCTGCTGTAGAATAGTGCCCTGATGCCCCACGCGGTATATCCGTCGTGGGCAGCCCAAGTTTCACAAAGAGAGCATCGCTCAACTGCTGGGATGAACTTAAATTGAAGGGGTAGCCAACCTGTTGTTGGATCTGCAGTTCCAATTCTTTCAGACGCTGGTATAACTCACGGGACATCTTTTTCAGTAAATCCACATCCAGTGCCACGCCGGTGCACTCCATATCCATCAAAACGGGCACGAGGGGCATCTCGATGTCAGTGAACAATTTCCACAGTTGCTTTTCCTTCAGTTGTGCTTCCTGGCGTGCAACCAAACGCAAAGTCATATCTGCATCGGCAGCAGCATAAGGAAAGACGCGCTCGATAGCCACCTGATCAATAGTCAGTTGATTCTTGCCTTTGCCGATCAACTCCTCGATGGTGGTCATCTCTACGCCCAATTCCTGCCAGGCAAGCCCCTTCAAGCCCAGATTGCGTCCTGAGGGATCCAGCAGGTAGGCAGCAATCATGGTATCGAACTGTAAGCCACGCACTACGAAGCCATGTTGGCTCAGCACGATCAGATCATAGTTGGCGTTGTGCGCGTACTTGGCAATGCTGGCATCGGCGAGAACCGGCCCAAGCCGTTCACGGACAAGCTCAATGGGTAGTTGTGGCACAGAGGCTGCCTGTGGCACATGACCAACTGGAATGTAATAACCTTCGCCTTCCTGGCAAGCTACCGAAATCCCAACCAACTCCGCTTCCACTGGCCGAAGCGAGGTGGCCTCTGCATCCAGCGCACAAGCGCCCTTCGTGTGTATTTTGGCAACCAGATCACGCAGTCCTTGCTCAGTATTGATCAAATAATACTGGCCTAATGCTGGTTTCTCCGCCTTCCCTCCAGCCTGTCCTGCAAACAAGGGCAATTGGGCTGTGGTTGGTTCTTCTGTTTTGGGCAATCTCTGTAACAAGCTGTGGAAGCCTAACTCACGGAACAGAGCAGTTACTTTTGTGCGGTCATAGGCACTGAGGCGGCAATTGTCCAGATCAAGCTCTATAGGCAAGTCAGAAACAAGGCGAACCAACTCCTTGCCGCGGCGGACATCGGCTTCTTTCCCCTCCAATTTCTCGCGCAACTTGGCGGGCACCTCAGAGAGGTGTGCATATAGATTTTCGATGCTGCCAAACTGTTGCAGAAGCTGGGTAGCTGTGACCTCGCCAACACCGGGAACCCCCGGGATATTATCCGAGGCATCACCTTTCAGCCCTTTTAAATCCACCAGTTGCTCTGGCTCCAAACCATACCGCTCACGAATGGCCGCTTCATCGTACAACTTGGCATCGGTGAACTTGCGTCCTGACAACAGTACCTTAACGTGAGGACCGATCAACTGAAAAGTGTCGGTATCCCCGGTAACGATAATCACATCCAGACCTTGTTCAACTGCTTTCTTGGAGAGAGTGGCCAGCACATCATCTGCTTCATAGCCTTCCAAGTATTTGCTAGGGAGGTTAAAAGCATCTACCACATCTCGCACACGGTCTAGTTGCACGCGCAGGTCGTCCGGCATTGCTACCCGTGTGGCTTTATATTCAGGGTATTGCTCGTGGCGGAAGGTGCGTCCAACATCGAAAGCAACCGCAGCATACTGTGGTTTGAGTTCATCCAGCACTTTTAGTAATGTTGATGTAAAGCCATAGGTAGCATTCGTTGGTTCACCGCTTGGGCTTGTCAGCGGCGGAATCGCGTGATAAGCACGATGTACCAAGGCATTGCCATCTAAGAGTACGATCAATGGTCTCTCAGGCATCCTTTTACTCCTTCACAGTGCATTATACCACATCCTGTGACATTTTATTTATCCTCATGATCGTGATTCAGCAGGGAGGCGCGGCGAATGGCCTGCTCGCCGTACTTGCTGCGGATTTCATCCACCGCTCGGCTCAGTTGGGCTAGTCGCTGTGTGGATGCCCCAAACAGGCTAAGCTGCCGCGCTTGCACCAGCCCTGTTACTGCCAAGCCAATCAGTCGCACCCGCTCGCCGGGCTTCCATTCTCGCTCTAGCAAGGCAGTGGCTTGGGCATAGATCGCTTCAGTCAGGTCGGTGGGCTGCTCCAAGGTAACCCGCCGTGTGACGGTCCTGAAATCAGGATAACGTATCTTGAGCACTACCGTGCGCGCGCATTCGCCTTCTTTGCGCAACTGCGCGGCTAACCCTTCGCTCATCTCCAGCAAATAGCGTTGCAATGTACGTACATCAGCCACATCGCGCGGGAAAGTGTGCTCCTGGCTCACTGACTTACGTCGTGTCTCGATTCCCACAGGGCTATCGTCTATGCCCAGAGCACGGCGATGCATTTCCGCCGCGGCTGAACCAAATACAGCCTTCATCTGCTGGTCAGGCAGTGCTGCAAGTTGTCCAATGGTCTGCACACCCAAGCTATGCAGACGCTCTGCAGTCACTTTGCCCACTCCCCATAGATACTCGATAGCCAAGGGAGCAAGAAAGGCAGCTTCCTCACCAGGTGGCACGACGAGCAGTCCACGCGGCTTAGCCAGTGTGGAAGCTACCTTTGCCACCAATTTGTTACTTGCCACGCCCAAAGATGCAGGCAAACCAAGTTCGGAGCGGATTCGTTGCTGAATACACCGTGCAATCTCTTCTGGAGGACCGAAAAGTTGCTCACAACCCGTCACATCCAGAAAAGCTTCATCAATCGAGACCTGCTCCAGCAGCGGTGTGTACTCAGCGAGAATTGCCATTACTCGCCTGGAGTAGGATGCATACGCCTCGCGATGGCCATGGCGCACGATGGCTTGCGGGCACAAGCGTAACGCCTGTGCCATCGGCATAGCTGAGCGCACACCATAAGCACGGGCCGCATAGGAGGCAGAGGCGACAACGCCGCGTTTCGCTGGGTCGCCGCCAACGATAATCGGCAATCCGGCAATGGAAGGATCGAGCAGTTCTTCCACGGAAGCGAAAAACGCATCTAAATCTACATGAATTACGCTGCGCCGATGGGTTTCAGAGCCTGAACGCATCTCTCTATCCCGGCATCTGGGTTTAGGGCTGCTGGGTATCCGGTGGAGCACTCAGTTCGTCCAGCAGGCCAACAGCCCAATTCATGATCTCATATTGCTGCGCCTCATCAGGCACTGCTCGCCCAAGCCCTGTCCACGACAATTGACGGACAAGGTTGTCTGGGCCATTTGGATTATCTTCCAACCTCAATGTGAAAGGGGCGATACGCTCCATCCAGTTCTTCAATCGGGCCAGTTGCCCTGGGCTGAGCGAGCCAATGCGTTCAGGGCGTCCAGAACGTTTGAGGTAATATTCACCCCCATAGCCAATGACCAGTCGATCTTGGAAGCCAGCAATGCCTCCCGTGCGTTCAAAGGTCAAGAGAGGAACACCGGGTACTCCTGTCTGGCGACGAGGCTGGTCACAGCTAGCAAGCAGCAAAATGGATAACAAACAGAGTATTGGGAACAATATACGCCTTTTCATTGCTGATTTCCACCCCCTCAGATGCAATAAGCGCTCCTCCTTGCGAACCAAAACTATGCATGGCTACTTTTCAACAGCGCATCTTGTTACGCGATCCCCTGGTGATTATAGGCAATAAAATGCAGTCCTCAAACTATGCATGGGCAAATTCCTTGGCATCGAAACAATGTGGTATAATTGCGTTGTTGCTCTAGCAGCGACCACAGCAAATCACTGACAAAGGAGTTACCATGCCTGAACCAACCCGTGTATTGCATTATGGCCTAGGACCCATCGGCGTACGTATTGCCCAGGTGGTGGCTTCACGGCCCGACCTGGAATCTGTTGGCGCGGTGGACATAGACCCTGCCAAGACAGGCAAAGACCTGGGAGAGGTCGCCGAAATCGGACGGATGCTAGGAATTCCTGTGCAACAAAACCTGGAGGCGGCGCTAAAGAAATCCAAGCCTGATATCGTGCTTCACGCTACCGGTTCCCATCTGCCAAGCGTTTTGCCGCAGTTCTTGGGTCTTGCTGAAGCGGGTTTATCGGTCATTTCCACGTGTGAGGAATTATCCTACCCCTGGTTTCACCATCCCGACGAAGCAAAGAAGATTGATGAAGCAGCCCGCCGCAATCGTGTTGCGATTCTGAGCACTGGCATCAATCCAGGCTTCATCATGGATACCCTTGTCGTGATCCTCTCAGGTGTTTGTCCCTCGGTCACAAGGGTACGTGTGCGCCGTGTGGTGGACCTTTCCATCCGACGTAGGCAACTGCAACAGAAAGTGGGCGTCAATCTGACTCCAGAGGAGTTTGCCAC
>JBMFPM010000205.1:2430-4594 GCA_049969135.1 Anaerolineae bacterium | reverse complement strand
GACCAGGTTAAATGTAAGTGTGCCGTCGGGTTCAAAGTCGTAGAAGCGCAGGAAGAGCCATTCCCATTCCCCTTCGCGATGGTACTGCGGCTCTTGCCACCGTTCTCGCTGCGCCAGCACGCGGTCAAAATTGCGGTTCTGGATGAGGAGCAAGCCTCCATTGCGCAGACAAGCTGCAAAATCAGCCAGCGCAGCCTCTAGGCTGGCAGGGGACAGCAGATGCGGCAGGGAATTGCCCAGACAGAGGAGGGCATCAAAGTTGTCGCCGACCTTGGTGCACAGTTCGCCAAAGCCGGCAACGACAAAATGCACCGCTGTGCCTGCAGCGGCCGCGTTCGCACAGGCTTGCTCGATCATCCTGGGGCTTAGGTCAGCCCCCACTACGTCATAGCCTTGTTGAGCAAGGGCAATGGCATGCATCCCTGTCCCGCAGGCAGCATCCAGGACGCGGCGTGCCTCTACCCGACGCAATTCTTGGATAATGAAAGGCAACTCCAGAGCCAGCCGCGCGCTCCAATTCACAAAACGGTCATAGTCACTGCTTAGCTCATCGTACATGGCGTGTTTTGCACTTCCCTTTCTAGTGAAGCCAGTTAACCCCGCTGCCCCGATTTTCGCTGAGGCAGGTCATCCGGTCCTTCCTCCCAGATGGATTTGTAGTAGCGATCCGTCTTCACCACGTCTGTATCCTGCCAATTGGCTGGATTTTCGATGTCTAGTTCCCAGCGCAAGAGATTATTAACGATGTATTTACGAATGCGCTGTAGCGCCCCTTCGTTGCGGATGATGTGTTCGTAGTAATTGCGTTGCCAGACCTCCATGCCTGGCGTATGACGGATTCGGTTGATGCGCCGCGCCGTGACCGATTTGAAATTGCCCACGATGACACCCAATGACCTCGGCAGTGCGCCATGTGCCATGGGTTGTGGTAGGGGCAAGGCATTCCTAGGCTGGTTTGGCATGAATTCGTTAGCTCTATACGAAGCAAGATCGTTCCTAGACAGGGATATTTCCTGGGAATGTCTTGCCCCTACGGATGTGGGATGATGCGTAACCACGATGATCCCGTGAACATGGTTTGGCATCACCACCCATGCATCCAATTTTACCTGTGGTATATGGCGTGGGATGGCTTGCCAGCAGGTCTCCACAACAGCCCGCAGTACCGGGTCGTCAAACAGGCATTCCCGGTTTTGCGTGCAGATGGTGACGAAATATGCACCAGGCTGTGTGTAATCGTATCCTGGCAGGCGGATGGAACGCCGATGATGTTTTTCTGGATTGTATCCCATGAACGCCTCCATTTGGGCAAATGCCCGCATGTATGATTGCCGCACCATGCCATGGGCGGTAGGGGCAAGGCATTCCTTGGCGTGCCTGCCTATTGATGCCGCCTTGATCCCATGTACCCACCGACATGGACAAGGCGCCTGCCTGGAATGCCTTGCCCCTACGTGTGCATGCCATGGTGCCATGTACCCACCGGTAGTAGGGGCACGCTACGGTGCCATGTATGTACCGGCATGGACAAGATGCCTGCCTGGAATGCCTTGCCCCTACGTGTTGTGATCGCCAGCACCACGTAATAGCGAACGCAGCAGCGCCATTTCCTCTGTACTGAACCCGCCCAGAAGCACGAAAGCCAGCACGATAGCAAGAGCAACTAGACCCACTTTTCCAAAGAGCAGGAAGCCAGGAGTGTGCCACCAGGCAGATACAGCATATGCCCCTACGGAGATGAGGCTGCTGCGTAATGCGGTGCCCCAAGGTGGTCGAACTACCCATAGGCGGCAGACACCGAGCACGCTCACCAAAGCGACTGTACTGATCGCGACGGTCGTCACTGCCGCAGCGCCGCTCGCTCCATAACGCGGGATCAGCAACCAATGGCCCACCATGACCAGTGGCAGAAGAGGGCCGGTCAGCGCCACGGTGATCCCAGGCTTACCAGCCGCAGTGAAAAGGACTCCGCATACCGCGAGGACAATCAGTGCTACTCCCCCAAAGATCAGCCAGGAGAACAGTGGGGCAGTGGGTAAAAAGGAACTACCGTACGCCAATCGCACGATCTCCGCAGAGGCCCCAGCGGCTAAGGCAGCAAAGGGCACCAACCATAGCAGGAGGCGGATAGCTTGGGCGATCATTTTTCGTGCAGCTTCGTTGT
>JBMFPM010000205.1:0-2420 GCA_049969135.1 Anaerolineae bacterium | reverse complement strand
TCATTTGCCTGTCTTAGCCGAGAAACCGTTGCCAACAATGGCGATGACACAGAAGTGGCAAAGGTGCCTAAAGGCGTGATGGCCAGGTTTTGTGCTGCCCCATAATAGCCGGCTACTGCCGCTGCCCCACTGAGGGCTTGTACGAACAACAGATCAATGCGTGCAATCAGACGCAAGCTGATGCCGTGCAAGAAAAGCGGTAGGGCATAGCCAAGCGCGGGCCGCAGGGACAGTGATGACCGCTTCAGCAAGGGAGGGTGAACCAACAGACGCGCCACAAGGAAACGCGCTACCGAAGCGCCCACAATGGCGAGAATCGCCCCCGTCGCTGACAACCCCAACCCGGTGAGGAGGACGACCAATAGAAACCGCATCAGCCAGTAGACAGTGTCTGGCAGAGCTGCTTTCCCAAAGGCCCTTCGTCCGATAAGTGTTGATCGATGACCATGTGCCACAGCGTACAACGGAATATCCAGGGCGAGGAGACAAAGATAACGGGTCAGTTCCCGGGATTTGAGCCATACAGAAAGGACCGGTGCACTGACGGCGAGAAGGGCAGCAGCGGCAAAGCCAACGATGAACGCGGCTTGTATCAAAGCGGACGCAGTCTCTAGCCAATCCGAGGCTTCAGCCAGAAATTTTACTATGGCTTGGTGAAACATGTAATGGATACTGAGCTCCAGCCAGAGCACAATCGCCACGGCAATGCTGTACAGCCCATAAAGCTCTGGACCCAGGCGGCGCGTGAGGATAAAAGAGATGCCAAAGCCCAGGACCAAGCCCAAACCCTCAGCCACAGTGAGCTGGATGGTTCCAATGGCTGCGGCACGGGCATAGCCGGTCTCGATTTCCGATGTACTTGGAGACGGGTCAGTGGGTGGGATTCTAGATGACTGGGTATTCACATGTATCCTCTCTCGACATAGACGGGTGGGTGGCACGATTCCTCTGTTTTGACCTGAGTTCGTGAATCAGTGCAAAGTAACGGGTGAGATGTGCTTCAGGCGTCCATTTCTCCAAGTACGCCTGATACCCGCGCTCGCCAAGCTCATTACGGTAGGACCGGTCAGCGAGCAGACGCTCTATTGCTACTTGTAAATCCTCCTCAGTGCCGTAGATGACACCTCCGCCACTTTCCTCGACTACTTCCCGCATTCCGCCAAGATTGCGCACAATGACTGGCGTTCGTTGTTGAAACGCCTCAATAATACCCTGGGCAAATACCTCGAAACAAAGCGATGGGAAAATGACCGCCACTGCCTGGCGGTACAATGCAGCCAGTTGCATGGGGGAAATGTAGCCAAGAAAGCGGATGTTGGGGCTTCCTTCAGCTTGGCGGTGCAGATAAAGCTCATAGCTGCCTCTGCCTGCGATCCATAACTGTGCCTTCTCAAAGCGCCGAAAGACAGGAAGAAGCGTCTGCAGGCCCTTGAGCTTCTCCAGCCGGCCGACAAACAAAAAGTACGGCTTATCCGCAACATGGCCTGCAGCACTATCTGACTGCATAGTGGTTTTGACGAGAGGCACAAAGTAGGGCAGGTGCACGATTGGAACATCGAGGCCCAGTTCACGGTGTTTTTCCATGCTGAAACGGCTGGGGGCGATGAAGGTGTCCACATGTCTCAATGCAGAGCGCAATAGGCTGGTGTAGCGCCACCACTGTGGAGGACGCCTATAAATCAGTTGACAGAGTATGCAGTGACGCGCGGTACAGGCTGACCGGTTGTAGCGAAAGAGCACGTGCGTGGGACAGACAAGCCAATACTCATGCATGGTGTAGAGTTTGATAGCCGTTCCATATTCCAGAACTTGGGGCCCTCCCACCAGTGAGACATTGTGATAGTGGATGACATCGAAGCCTTTGGCTAGAATCTCTTGGATGCGCGCTGACTCCAGCAATGGCATGCCCGTTTGCTGCGTCACCAGCGGCGAGAGGAAGCCAAATGGACTGCTTGTCATGATCCCTTTCCGTAGCTTTTCCTATGTCCAGGCTATTCCCATGATGGGAAGTCGTTGACATGCCCTTGTCTGCCCGTGCCTAGTTGCTCCTGATAGTCTTGTTCTACATTCACCTTCCACAGGTCGTGGTGTTCTCCCAACACGTTTCTCGCTGCCAATATGCCGGTGAGCATGGAGTGATCCATATTATTGTAACGATGCATGCCGTTGCGCCCGACCGTCTGGAGGTTGTTTATGGTAGCGAGGAAACCTCGAATAGTCCCCAGGTGCATGCGATAATCTTGGTCGTACACTGGATAGGCTTTTCTCTGGCGGAAGACAACACCCTCTTCGACATCTGTCTCTTTTGCCAGGCCAATCCTGCTCAGTTCATGGGTTGCTAGTGCAACGAGTTCGTGGTCGGGCATAGACCAAAGGTCATCCCCCTCATTGCAGAAGTATTCAAGACCTAGGCTTGTCTT
>JBMFPM010000204.1:0-4607 GCA_049969135.1 Anaerolineae bacterium | reverse complement strand
GGTTGAAGAGATATTCGCCGCCCGCCCAATCTCGCGAATCGTGGGGGGATAACCATTCTCCTGCACAAACTTCCTGATAAACTCCAAAATAGTCTTCTGTCTAGGTGATAGGTCCATCTGACCACGCCTCCTTTCCAGGCTGCTAAAAATATCCTAGCTAATGCCATTATACACGAACATTTGTTCTGTGTCAAATCGGCCAACATGCTCGTGAAAAAGCCTCTGATAAAAGTTGCAAAATGTACATAAATATGGTATAATATTAGTAACTTTTGGGGCCGCACAAGACGGTTATGAAGGGAGGAAACGAGATGTCAGCAAAAAGAGCTTGGCAAAAAGCCAGCCATCTGGTAGTTACGACATTGCTCATTCTAGCTTGCTTGAACGTCGGGCTACCGGCTGCTTCTGGCGCCCAAGACACTTTCCCATGGCGAGGCGAGTACTTCAATAACGTGAGCCTCATGGGAGATCCGGTTCTAGTCCGTAATGACCGAGCGATTGATTTTGACTGGGGCCATAATAGACCCGCCGATGGCCTCCCGGTCGACCATTTTTCAGTACGATGGACCGCCTCACTGTATTTCGAAGGAGGCACGTATCTCTTCAAGACCTACACCGACGATGGCGTGCGCCTATGGCTCGATGGACAGTTGCTCATTGATCAGTGGCGTAATCAGCCAGCAACGCGGAATGAGCGACAAGTAGACGTCAGCCCCGGCTACCATAGCCTGCGCATGGAATATTATGAAAACATTGGCATTGCTATTGCCATGCTGTGGTGGGATCGCCTGACCATATCCACCACAACCATGCACTGGCGCGCGGAATACTTCAACAACCCATGGCTTGTTGGGGCACCCGTATTGGTTCGCGAAGAGAGCGATATCCGCTATGACTGGGGGACAAATGCTCCAGCGCCGGGCATTGTAGCTGATGGCTTCTCCGTTCGCTGGACAGGCACCGTGGGTTTTGACTACAGCGATACCTACACCTTTACAGTCACGGTGGACGATGGCGTGCGCGTATGGATTGATGGCGGTTTGCTGATTGATGCATGGCGTGATCAATCAACTACCACGGTATCTGTAGCCCGCTATGTCACCAAGGGACCGCATCCTATAGTTGTCGAATACTACGATGGCTCGGGTGACGCTCGCATCACTTTTAGCTGGCAGAGAGGAGCAGCAGGCACACCAACCCCAGGCCCCACCACTTCGCCGACAGCGCAACTAACTACAACGCCTGCGCCTGCTGGGGAAATTATCGTCGATGACAAAAGCAGCGGCTTCCAAAAAGGCGGCCCCACCGAAAGCTGGTATGAGAAATCCATTGGTTACAATGGCCACATTTACTGGACATATAACAGCGATTCCCAAGTTTACAATTACGCCCGGTGGACTCCACAATTGCCTAGTGCTGGCAACTATCAGGTTTATGCGTTCATTCCCCGAGACCGCGCCGACACCAAGAATGCTCGCTATCGCATTTACCACAATGGCCAGGAACACTCCTACTCAGTCAACCAATCCATCTACTTCGACAAGTGGGTCTCTCTGGGAACTTATTACTTTGCTGCCAGCGGCAATGAGTACGTATACCTGGATGATGTGACAGGGGAACCGTATGCCTCACGGAAGATTGGTTTTGATGCAGTCAAATTCGTCAGAGAGGGCGCTGCCGCACCAACTGCAACTCCTGCACCCTCCTCGACCGCAGTGGCACCCACATCAACACCCACCCGAACGCCAACAGCTGTGGCGCCTACTGCAACACCGGCGTCGCCTACTCCCACGCTGACACCAATCGCGCCAACTCCGACACTTCTTCCATGCCCAATCACACCTATACTGGGATTCGGTCGCATCTGGTCTACTTACCCGACGGTGCGCAACCGCCTTGGATGTCCCGTTGAGATTGAAAAGAACACATGGAGCGCGGAAGAAACCTTCATTGGTGGCTACATGTTCTGGCGTGGCGATCTGAAGCTTATCTACGCCTTGTACAACGACGGCACATGGCAAAGCTTTATTGACACCTGGGCAGAGGGCCAACTCGAATGGGATCCTGCGATTGTGCCACCGGCAGGTTACTTCCAACCCAAGCGAGGCTTTGGCAAAGTTTGGCGCGAGCAATTAGTACAACCCGGGGTCAAGGTGCGGGACAAGCTCAGTTGGGCTACCACAGAGGAACGAGGCCTCAACGCTTCCTGGCAGACTTATACGGGTGGCTTAATGCTGTGGAGTGATACATTGGGCATCTTTGTCCTGTACTACGACAACAACACCTGGAGCCGCTATTACTAAAAGGTTGAATGCAAAATCACAGAGACGCCCATGCTGCTCACATGGGCATAGGGCTCATGTGTTTGCTCTGCATGAGAGGGCCATTGATCGTCTGACCAATGGTCCTCTCCTTCTTACTATGCGACAGGGATGCAAAGATATCAGAGCCGCCACGGAATACCTAAGCTAGCCAGCGCTGCATTCTGTATCCCCCACATTGTTTCCTTGTCACTAGCCTGCTCGTGGTCATATCCTAAAAGATGTAGAGTTCCATGTATAACCAAAAGCAGAAGCTCTTCTTCAACCGGGTGCCCGTATGCACTGGCTTGCTCCACAGCGCGTGGATAAGAGATCAAGATATCACCAAAGTAGACAGGGCCCATCAAGAGCGGTATGGAGTCCTTAGCCTCGCCAGTGTGACGAAAAGCCAGCACATCTGTCGGAGCGTCCACGCCCCGATAGATGCGGTTTAGCTCCCTGATCTGTTCATCACCGGTAATGACCACAGTCAACTCGCCTTGTCGGGGGTGCCCAGCGCTTTCGAATGCCGCGTGCACAGCCTGCCGCACACTAGTCCGATGTACCTTCCGTGCGTATTCAGGGGCAATACGCAGATCAATCTTCAGCCCTGGGGAGGTTTTGCTCATGCTGACCCCATCTGTGCTTGCGTTGCACTGTCCTTCTCAGGATACTGAATCCGTGGGTGGAAAACGCCTTGCAAAACTTCGATGAATGCACGGCGGATTCTTTCGAGATCCCCTAGGGTCAACTCACAGTCATCCAGTTCTCCGCTCACAAGCCGGTCATTGGTTATCTTGCGCACAATGCGCTCGATCTCGCTAGGAGAAGCTGGAGCTGCTGCCCGGACAGCCGCCTCCACGCCATCCGCCAACATGACAATCGCCGCTTCCTTGCTGCGTGGTCTAGGTCCTGGGTAACGAAATTGAGCTTCATCAAGCTCTTCGTCCCCCTCCAAACGCGCTTGCTGATAGAAATAGCCAAAGCCCACGCTGGTCGTGCCATGGTGCTGAGCGATGATATCCAACACGTCCCGGGGAAAATGGTATTTTCTTGCCAGTTCTATGCTATCCTTCACATGGCTAATGATAATCTGGGCGCTGGTCTTTGCATCCAGTTGCTGATGGTAGTTCTCGCCACCGGTCTGGTTCTCAATGAAGAAATAGGGACGCAACACTTTGCCGACATCATGGTGTAAAGCTGCAGCCCGAACCAGTAAGGGGTCTGCCCCTACCAACTCTGCAGCACGTTCTCCGAGATTGCCCACAATAAGGCTGTGGTGATATGTGCCTGGAGCTTCTAACAGCAGCCTCCGTGCCAGTGGATGGGTCGGACGCACTAATTCCAGCAGTTGCAGCGGCGTTGTGATCCCAAATATCGTACCGACCCAAAAGAAGGTGGTAAATGTTAGGCTAGACGAAATGACCCCATTAGCAAAACTGGCGCCGATTAGCTGCAACAGGGCAATCAAGTCATAACTCTGTCCAAAAAGCCGAAAAGATACCGCCACAACCGCATTCACAACCGCGATGACCAGAGCCACCCAGGCAAAAGTTCCCAGGCGCTCTAAATGCGATACAATCAGCGCTGCAAATATGCTACCCAGCAAAGCATAGACGGTGAGATCCAGGGAACCACCGCTAATGAAGCCAACAAAAAGGCTCAGTAGGACGGCTACCATAATAGCGAGTTGAACACCCAAAAGCACCGATACCAGCATGACTGCTGCGGACATAGGGAAGAAATAGGGCAACAAGACATGCCCTGGTATCGTCAGCTTAACTGCTACACCTGTGGACAAGATGATCAAGCCTAAAAGCAGTAAGCGCTTTCGATCATGTAATACTTCCCGCTGTGTTTGCCATAGGTAAAGGGTCAAGGTGGCAACAAGCGCTATCACGAAAAGCAGTTTGCTTAACACGCTATGCCAGTCCAGTTCTCTGGGCTGCAAGCCAAGTGCTGCCAATTGCTCCAAGTGCAACGGGGTGACAATATCCCCAGCACGCAACACAGCCTGACCTCGCTCGATAACACACTGCACAGGTTGCACTGCTTCTCGTGCTTGCCGACGCCTTTCTGCCGTTTGCTGTTCATCCAGAAAGCTGTTAGGCTTCAGTAAGGATTGCGTGATAGCAACGACTATCTCGACCTCTTGCGCCGAAAGGGCGTAACTCACAAGCTGTGGGACTTTGGCCCGTGTTTCGTTAAGCCGATCCTCGCGCACCCCTTCGCGCATCAGCCGGTCGAGCAAGGAAACAATCTCGGCAGAGAGCCTCTCCCATTCTGAATCGTCCAGGGAAAGCACAT
>JBMFPM010000203.1:0-4611 GCA_049969135.1 Anaerolineae bacterium | reverse complement strand
CAAAGCGCGATTTGGCAGGGTGTAGTGCAGCGGGCTACATCTGTGGAATCAAAGCCGGAAATTCTCCCTGAAACGCCTTTGTCCGAAGCCAAGAAGGTCTCGACAGAGCCGGTCACGATCTGGCAGGATGTTTTGAGTCAGGTCAGTGCTATTGAACCGCGAACGGAGCATCCACCTCGAGCAACAAAAAGCAAAGCGAAAGCAGAGCACATGCCGGAAAAGGACGAGTCTGAGCCAATGGCGAAAGCCAGGCCGAAGGATGTGCTCAAGCCAGTATCTGCTGAACAGGCAGCTCAAATTGAGCCTGCTCCAGCAGCCAAGGCTGCACCCGCTGAAGCAATGGCTGTCAAACCTGCAGCCAAATCCCGGCCTAGGGTAGAAAAAGACGCTACTCCTGCCAGAAAAACGAAAATTGCGCTCGTGCTTGAGGAGAAAGCAGAGGCTGCAGCAGAGATATCCCGCTCAGAAGCTCAACCGGTCTCTCCACAGCTACCCCAAAAGGCTAGAGCAAGCCGCACACGCAAAGCCGCGACTGCGAAACAGCAAGTCCCACTGGAAGAGGATGCTTCCATTGAGGTTGAGGAACC
Source organism: Anaerolineae bacterium (assembly GCA_049969135.1). Taxonomy (GTDB): domain Bacteria; phylum Chloroflexota; class Anaerolineae; order UBA2200; family UBA2200; genus JACIWX01. The sequence goes on along the minus strand of JBMFPM010000203.1, from coordinate 4,024 downwards.
CAAGGCGAAGGCAGCGCCCCAGCCGATCTCCATGACAGCCACGCGGCGGACAGCCACAAAGACTTCCCCTATCGCCTCCCAGGAACGACTAAGCCAGGTGTATTTGTGGATTATGGCAGGTGCATCAGATGACCCTATCGCCACAGTACGCAGTGGGCTGACCCGCTATCAGGAACGCTTTCACCAACCAGCCGAAGTCGTGTTGTGTCATATAGACGATATGGCAATTCTGGAAAAGGCCAATTTGCCGGTAGATGTACGGCAAGGCAAAGGCGTGCCTCCGCGTAATTTCTGGATCGGTCTAAAATAGCACAGCATGGAAACGAACGAGTCCCCAGAGCCAGTACTGAGCGAGCGCGAACTAGAGATACTCAAATTGGTGGCTTCAGGCGCTACCAATCAACAGATTGCACGCGCCCTGTTCATCAGCGTGAATACGGTCAAGGTTCACCTGCGCAATATTTTCACCAAGCTAGGTGTGGAGTCACGCACTGAAGCCTCAACTTATGCCATCCGCAAGGGCTGGATTGTATTAGAAGGAGCGCAAGCCCCCCCCAAGGCCGAGGAATTGCCTCCTCCTTTACCTAAAGAACGTATTGCTCTATGGCAAAGAGTGTTTTTCTTTGCAGCAGCATTGCTCATCGCCTTTCTTGTCTTTTTCCCTCCATCCCGAACCGCTTCTCCCAGCGCCAGCAGCCCCTTTACAGATCGACCAGAGGGAGCATTGGGCAGCTTATCCGGAACGACTTCCTCCCGTTGGGCAAGCAAAGCACAGATGCCCACTTCACGCGCACGGTTGGCTGTGGTTGCTTATGAGGGAAAGATCTTTGCCATAGGTGGGGATACCCCTGAGGGGGTAAGCGGCGTGGTGGAAGTCTATGATCCGACTACGGATACCTGGACACGGAAAGCAAGCAAACAGCACCCTGTGCGCAACATTGGTGCAGCGGTGCTGAACGAGCGTATCTTTGTGCCCGGCGGCTATGATGCTACAGACCAAGCCACTGCTATTGTGGAAGTCTATGATCCACAAGGCGATGCCTGGAGCGAAGCTGCACCTTTGCCCAAGCCATTGTTTGGTTACGCTATTGCTGTGGTGGAAGGAAAGCTTTATCTATTTGGTGGCTCAGATGGCATTCGCTACTTGGACACAGTCTTTATCTATGATCCATCCACGAATACCTGGACTACAGGCACGCCTATGAGCGAACCACGTGGATTCTGTGCCGCAGCCGTCGTTGGTGCGCGCATCTATGTAGTGGGTGGCTATAACGGACAGAATGAGCTTGCCTTGTGTGAGGTATACGATCCAGCTCAAGAGGGGTCAGGAAAACAGCCGTGGACGCGGCGGGCGCCGCTACAATTGGCGCGTGGGGGCTTGGCTGCAGTGGCTATAGAGAATTATATCTATGCGATAGGCGGGGGTTGGACGCAGTATTTGTCCTTCAACGAGCGCTATGACGTAAGCCAGGATGCCTGGGCACCTTTTGATTCCCCGCTGCTTGGGCAATGGCGTACGCTTGGAGCAGCGACCATCCAACGGAAAGAGGGAACGGTCATCTACACCATCGGCGGGTGGAGCAACCGCTACTTGAGCACCAACTACGCCTACGAAGCATTTTTCCGCATCTACTTACCCCAGCTTTAGCGTGCTCATGAAAATTCCACTAGTTGGTGCTGTACCGCGAGTGAGGAGGAAGCGATGACGCTTTATGTTGAATTCACAGTCAACGGCGAACCAGTACGAGCCGAGATTGTTGACCCCAAGATGACTCTGCTGTCCTATTTGCGTGATGTGTTGCACCTAACCGGGCCGAAGAATGGTTGCGGGCAGGGCCATTGTGGGGCTTGTACAGTGATTGTGAACGGCAAGGCTCAGCGTTCCTGCTTGCTGCGCCTGGAACGATTGGCAGGAGCCCATATTGAGACTGTAGAGGGCTTGGCAAAAGGTGGCCGCCTCCACCCCTTGCAGGAGGCTTTCATTGAAGAGGGGGCAATCCAGTGCGGCTTTTGCACTCCTGGCATGCTCATGGCCTCCAAGGCATTGTTGGATCGCAATCCAGACCCAAGCGATGAGGAAATACGTGATGCCCTGAAGGACAACCTCTGCCGTTGTACCGGATACGTCTCCATTATCCGAGCAGTGAAAAGGGCAGCACAGCGCTTGCGGGCACGGGGTGAGCTATCCGAGGTGATTGTCCAGTCCACGGCATGGGATGTGTTAGGCAAAGATGTGATGCGCAAAGATGCCTGGGCCAAAGTCACCGGCACACTGAAGTATGCCGACGACTTGTACGAACCTGGCATGTTGCACGCCAGAGCATTGCGCAGCGCCTATCCCCATGCGGAGATACTGGCGATTGATACCTCTGAGGCTGAGAAGGTGCCTGGAGTAGTCGCAGTGTTGACGGCAAAGGATGTGCCTGGACGCAATCGCTTCGGCCTGGTCGTTGCGGATCAGCCTGTTTTGGCTGATGATCGTGTGCGTTATGTGGGCGATGCAGTGGCTTGCGTGTACGCTGAAAGCATTGCGGCAGCCGAAGAAGCATTGAGCAAGATCAAGGTAGATTACAGAGAGCTGGAGGTTGTATCCACTCCACAACGCGCGATGGAACCTGACGCTCCCCGTATTCACGAGAATGGGAACATATTGGCTGAACACCACGTACGCAAGGGGGATGTTGAGGCAGCTTTTCAGCAAGCAGACATCGTTGTAGAGAATACGTACTATACTCCGTTCGTAGAGCACGCTTATTTGGAACCAGAAGCTTGCCTAGCCCGCCCCGATGGAGAAGGTGGTGTAGCAGTCTGGGTTGGAAGCCAAGGCCCCTACGTGGACCGTGCTCAGGTTGCTGCTTCCCTCGCTTTGCCACCAGAGAAGGTGCGTATTGTGCATACTCCCATGGGCGGTGGTTTTGGTGGCAAGGAAGACATCACCGTGCAGATTCTGGCAGCGCTCGGTGCATTGCGCACCGGTCGGCCAGTCAAGATGGTATTGCCGAGGCCAGAATCCATTCGTGTGAGCACAAAGCGCCATGCGGAATACTTGCATTACAAGACTGCCGCTACCTCCGACGGCAAGCTCCTTGCCGTTGAAGCCACCATTATCGGCGATACGGGAGCTTATGCTTCTGTAGGGTCATCAGTGCTTTTCCGCTCCGCCACTTTTGCTTGTGGACCTTATGTAGTACCCAATGTCAAAGTAGATGCCTATGCGGTCTACACCAATAACCCGCCAGCGGGTGCCATGCGCGGATTTGGCAGCCCTCAGGTTGCCTTCGCCGCAGATTGCCAGATGGACGAATTAGCCCACCGTCTGGGCATGGATCCTTTTGAATTCCGATTGCGCAACGCTTTGGAACCCGGATCTATCACGGCTACCGGACATCTCGTTACGGAGAGCGTTGGGGTCAAAGAATGTCTGACCGCAGTGCGGGATGCGCTTGCTGCTCAATCTCTGCCCCAACCTGCGAAAGGCAAGCGGTTGGGGATAGGGATTGCGGCTGCCTATAAGAACGTTGGGTTAGGGCCCGGTGTGGAGGACAAAGCAGGAGCCGTTGCTGAAGTGGATGCGGAAGGGCACCTTATCCTGCGTGGAGGCTGTATTGACATGGGCCAGGGGCAGGACACCGTTATGGCACAAATTGCCGCCCAGACGCTGCAGGTGCCTTACGGCGATATTATTGTCGTGACCGGTGATACCGCATCATGCCCGGACTCGTTTATGACCACCGCCTCGAGAGCCACTTTGTTCCAAGGCAACGCTGTCCAGATGGCAGTAACAAAGCTTCGTGAACGCTTGCTCGATTATGCATGCAGCCAGTTCGATTTGAATCGCGATACGGTAACCTTCGAGGCAGGCTGTGTTCGGGACAGGACTACGGGGGCTACAATTTCGCTCGCTGAGTTGGCACGCCAGGCAGCACAGCAGAATTATCGCCTTTTCGCAGAGGCTTACTATCAGGGGCCTGAATGCTATCGAAACTTCGAATTTGACGAAAAGCGGTTCTTGGAAAATCCCGAT
>JBMFPM010000202.1:0-4612 GCA_049969135.1 Anaerolineae bacterium | reverse complement strand
CACGTGCCACGGTAGTTGCCGCTGGTATGGGCTGCAATGGGAGGATGGGTGCCTTTTGGAGGCGAGAGCACCATACTCCCAAGGCTATAGCCCAGAGCACTAGCAAGGTGGCAACAACGGGTATCCACTTGGGATTGGGTAGCCTTCTACGCTTCATTCTTCACCCCTCACTTACCCACGGGTATCCATGTTGGAAAGCCCTCAAAGCCGGGGTCGGTGGTCAGGCGGCGCGGCTCATCCTTACCCAACTCCAGGACGTAGAGATCGGCATCTAAGACAGGGGCTCCGCCTCGGGGGTTCGCATGGGTGACCATGAGCGTATAAGCCAGGTAGCGGCCATCTGGTGACACGGCAGGGTAGGCGGCGCTGACTTCTGGATTCGGAGCAGTAAGGGATAGCCACGATTCAGCACCGCTGGCTGAAGCAGATCTGAGATACAATTTGCCTGAGCTAGACCTTGGGTCCTGTGCAGATGTTACTAACAGATATCCCTTGTCTTCGGCGCTGGCGACTTCTTTGGCTGGCAACCACTGCATGTCCACCACAACGCCGTCAGGGGTCTTGATTGCATACTCCTCAGAGCCAGTCTTGTTCAGGATATGGATCTTGCGGTCTGCAAAAGAGTAGACGGCAATGAATTGGCCATTTGGCGACCAGCAGGCAGAAATAGTAGCATCATCCTTGGCAATGAGTTGTCCATTGGTGAGGTCTAGGACGTAGGCAACGGGAACAGGCACGTTGGCCTTCTCAATCTGCAGAATGAGGAGCGGATCTGTAGGTGACCAGCGCAGATGCCAGCCTACAGGATACACAGTAGCCACTCTTCTTACCCCACCTCTTTCTACATTACAAACGTAGATCCCTGCTTCTTCCTTGCTGAATTGGCCATCGCCATTGAGGTCTTCGACACCTGCGAAGGCAAGCTCCTTGCCGTCTGGTGACCAGGCAGGGACGATGGGCAAGATGCGTGGCACTTTGCCACTGACTTTGACCCCTTCCTTCTCGCTGTAAGTAACCACGTAGACGCTCCCAGGAGTGCCCACTTGATTGCTGCTCATGGTGCCGGGCTGTGCCTCAAAGCGGATGAAGGCGAGGCGCGGTTTCCTGTTGCTTCCAGGCGCGAGGGATTCACAAACTGGAAGGACGTCACCGGGCTGAAATTCCATAGGCGTTGGGATTTCACGTCCTTCCAGGTCGCAGATGTGGGTGCGATAGGTTCCGCTGCGATCCGATATGTAGGTGCGATCCGATATGTAGGCAATCAGGTATGGCGATCTTGCCTGAGCTGGCATGGCCTGCAGGCTCTTCAGGAAGAGCAAGGCAGTTGCCACGCTCAGGCATAGGGCGATAATGCTCATCATGATCCAAGTGATCCGTTGTGTGTGCTCGCTCATTTTAGTACTCATACTCCCGCCCCAAGGTGATCAGGGCCAGGTTGATGGCCTGGCCGGCAGCGCTGAGCTGGGCTGGGTTGATATGCTCCAAAGTATCCTCTGTAAGAGGCAAACCGTCATCGTTCCAGCCAACAACGACCATCGGAGCGGAAAAAGCATTGTAATACGGATGATAGCGGGGACTGTTTGCCCTGGCTGGGATGCCACTGCTTTCGGCAGTGCGCATGAAGAGGTCAACCAATTTTGCATCACCGCTGACCACCCATTCACTGCCACCACGGCCCAAGCCATCGAGGTTTACCACGGCGACCGTTTGCCATACGGAATAGGGAGCCTGGGTAGCGATGTATTCATGGGCACCGGAGTGCTCCCATTCCCCGCCAGACCAAGCGGCAAAGAGCATGGTACGGCGTGGCTGAAAGCCGGTTTCAGTCCATAGGCGCAGGATTTCAAGCATGACTGCAATGCCAGAAGCGCCATCATTGGCGCCATAGAGCACGGTGCCATCTGGCTGGCGGCCTGCACTGTCATAGTGCGCTGATACCACGACCAATTGCTTGTTCAGTTGGGCATCTGCTCCCCTGAACACTGCCAAAACATTGTCTGATTCCACTTCTTGCACTGGGGACAGTTCCAAACGCATGTGCAAGCGATGGCTCAGTTCCCACAGCGTCCAGGGCGGTGCGTCTGGGCTTGTTTCTGATGTGATCTGTCTGAGCATCGCGACACTCAAGCCGTCAGGGTTGAGCAACATATCCGCAGCAGCAGGGCTGATATGGAAAATAGGTAAGACGACGGGGCGTAAGTAATCCGCCTCTGGATGTGCCAGTTGCAGGTGCGGGGTGATGTCGTCGTCAATCATGAGAATCCCGAGGGCGCCACGGATCAGTGCTTCAACAGCGAAATCAGGCGGTGCATTGCCAGCGAGCCAGGCTACAATGCGTCCGCGCAGGTCTAGACCTGCGAATTCCTCTGGCTTATATGCGGGCTTGCCGAAAGCCAATAGGACCACAGGGGCATTGGCTTCGCCTGCCCCTCCATGGCCGCGGATGTCCACGCCAAAGTCCACACGATAGGCGAAAGAATGCATGGTCTCTCCGTTGCTGTCGAGCATTTCCAGCACCGGCGGGGATACCGGCGTTACTACCCGCGAAGTCCAGGGCAAGCGGTAGTCCAGGCCGAATTTGATGGTCTCCAATCCATATTCGGCAAACTGCTGGGCGATATAGGTTGCTGCGGTGCTGCCTTCTGCCGTGCCAGCTCGGCGGCCCTCCAATTCTGGCGCGGCTAAGACCTGTAAATGGGACATCGCCCTCTGGCCGTCGAAGCGCTGCGCTAGTCCCGCATAAGAGGGGGCTGGGCCAACATGGGTAACGATATAGACCGTTGCAAGAGTGATGGCGATGATGACAAGCACCATGCGTTTGCTCAGGATGAAGGCAGTGCTGACGCCGCGTTCTTGTACGATGCGGCGCAAGCCCTCACCCAGCAGATTGAATCCCAACACGGCGAGGAAAAAGGAAAGGGCAGGGTAAAAGACCACCCAGGGCTTGCTGCGGGCAAACTCGCGGGCGCCAGCCATCATAGCTCCCCACTCAGGAATGTCAGGGATGTTGGCTACGGCTGTGTCGCCCACCTGTACCCAGGCGCCTCCGCCGATGAACACTCCGATGAACCCCAATTCACCGAGGATCATCAACACGGCGCCCATTTCCAGGACGGCGATGATAACCAGTGAAGGCAGTACATTGGGCAGGATATGACGGATGGCGATGCCCAAGCCATCTAAGCCAATCACGCGTGCACCTTCAATGAATGGCTTGCGGCGGACGACCATGAACTCGCTGCGGATGTACTGCGCGATTTCTGCCCAGCCCACGAAACAGGGTGCTACAATGAAGACAGTGATGCCACGTTGGATACCAAGGGCAAAGATGAGGATCATGCCAGTGAGCAGCGCTGGCAAAGCGGTGGTCCAGTCAATCAGGCTCATGATGAGGCGATCGAGGAAACCTCCCTCGTTCCAGCCGGCGATCATGCCCAGGAGCGAACCGAGCAGGATGCGCGCCATGGCAATAAACAGGCAGGCTACCAGGGTATTGCGCGTCCCGTAGAGCAGCATGCTCAGGATGTCGCGGCCCCACTGATCGCTGCCCAGCGGTATCCCTGGCATGGGCGGGAAGGGCGGGGTGAGGAGCTGGCCATCCACCTTGATCGAACTGCGCTGCCCAGACAAGTAGGGATTGGCAGGGGCTAACAGCGGGCCAAAGAGCACAACCAGGAATAACCCCAGGACAATCAGACCGCCCACGATGAGCGGCGTATTGATTTGCACCCGCCGACGGCGATAGCGGTACTCCCGCGCGCGGGCCTTCTCTGGCAGTTTGATTGGCTCTCCTTCTGCTTCCAACCAGGTAAGGTCAGGTTCGGAACCAAGGGCACGTTTCAAACGGTCGAGCAACTCAAATCTCCTCTAAACGCAAAACGGAATACGCAATACGGAACACACAATACTCATCACTTCTCACTCATCACTTCTCACTCTTCACTCCTCACCGCCTCATCCATCATCCTCAGCCTCGGGTCTAGCAGACGGTAGGCTAGCTCCAAGATCAGATTGAGGAGCATGAAGGTAAGGCCCAGCGCAAGGGCGAGGGCGATAACCAGGTTGGTATGGCGCATGCGAATGGCGTTGAGCAACGTGGTGCCCAAGCCAGGCCAGCCAAAGAAATATTCTACCACCGGCAGGCTGCCGAGGGAAAAGCGCAAGGAAACGCCCAAGGAGGTCAAGATGGGCACGATAGCGTTGGGCAAAATATGGTTGCCCCAGACCTGACGGCTGGGCAAGCCTTTCGCCCAGGCGGTGCGGACGTAATCTTGGTGTGCTGCTTCGGTCAGAGAGACAAAAGTGATGCGCGCCAACTGAGCCAACGGGCGCATGGCGAGGACTAGACCAGGCAGGATGAGGTGCGCATCCCACCCGAAGCCACCGACCGGTACTAGGCGCACGCCGGTGCGCTGGTACCAGGTGATTTCGATCACCTGCAGCAATAGCGCGGTGAAAAATGTGGGCAGAGAGATGCCCAGCAGGGTGGTGGTGAGCAAGCCCAACGACAACGGCGAGCCTTCCCAATAGGCAGCGAGCATACCTGTACCAACACCAAGCACGGCGGCGAAAAGCAAGGAAACCAAGAGCAAGCTCATGCTTTTGACATAAG
>JBMFPM010000201.1:0-4614 GCA_049969135.1 Anaerolineae bacterium | reverse complement strand
CCGCGTATCAATGCGATAATACTCTGGGTCGCTTTTCAGAAAAGCAATAGCGGTTGAATGTTGGAACCCCGAGGTAGGATTATTGAACTCCAGCTCTGTGTAGGCACCCAAACTTGCAAGGTCAAGCAAAATGAGGAAACAGGCAAGCAATCCTAGCGTCGCTGGCCTTGCCCAGCGCCTTTTGCGTAGGTACAGCAATATCAGACTACAAACGAGCAACAGCAAGGCAAAGATCGCCCCACCTGTACCAGCCAAGAGACGCGCGAAGATCTCCGGTGCCTTGTCCTGACTGTAGAGCAAAGTAGCGTAAGCAACCGGTAAAGCCACCAATGCGATGCTGAACACAACAAGTGGGGAAAACCGCAATGCACTGCGCCAGACCTGCCGCTGGATATAAGGGATAGGGCGCAGCAGCGCGTCCAATCCCAGTGCAGCCAGCGCCGCCAAAGCGAAATCTAAGAGGTAGATAAAGCGAGCAGGGGCACGGATGAGATTAAAGCCAGGTACAAAGCGATATAACCAGCCATGTAGGATCGTGGCATTGCCCAAGGCTAAAAAGAGCGACAATGCCGCAAGGAGAGTCAGAAAGCGCGTGAGTCCGTCACGGCGCAGCAATAGAGCCAGGCAAGCCAGAAAGAGGGTTAGGATGCCCACATAGCCCACTTCCACGCGTGGCCAAGGCCCCCAGTAGCCACCAGGCCCACGCCCAAAGATGCCCGGCACAACAAGCCCAATCAATGCCACCGGAGGCAAGGAGTATTGACTAGCCTCCGCGTAGGTCAAATCAGCACGCAGCGAGAGGCGGGACATCTCATAGCTGGGAACCAATGTGAGTGCAGACACCCCGAAGGCAACAGCCAGAGTAACTGCCAATATCACCGCCATTTGCCACAGGGTACACCATCCACGGGCTCTGTGGCTATAGACGTAATAAAGGAAGCATAACCCCAACGCAAAGACTATGTATAACAAGGGCTGGATATGCCCAGCCAATGCCGCAATGCCCAGGAAGATCCCTGCACCCACAGCCAATGCGACTCGTTGTTCGCCCAAAGCACGCCAAAAGAGGCAAAAAATCAGTGGCAACCACGCTGCACAGGCAATCATGTTTAGATTGCCGAAGTGGGTAACAAACAGGTCTGAAAACATGAAAGCCAGTGCTCCTGCCAATGCTGCCCAACGCTTTATTGGTGGGTAAGTGATATATCGGAGAGCCAGGTAAGCACAAACTCCAGCAAGGTAAAAATGGAATACCGATAGCAGTTCCATTACCCGGTAATCCACGTTTGGGTGTAAGAAAAAGAGCAACAAGTTGATGGGGTAAAAGAGCGCAGATTGGTTATCGGCAGCAAAGGGTGCTCCCCCATACAGGTATGGGTTCCATAAGGGGAGATCGCCAGCCCGGAAGCTACGGGCAGCAAAAGTGTACAGGGGATAGAGGAATGAGACCAGATCGCCTCCGCCAGCAGGCATCCAGACATTGGTAGTGAAGAGGAGGCGCCAGAAAAATCCCATCGTTGCCAACGCCAGTGCTCCGAGAGCCAGCGTATCGTGGTGGAGATCGTACTTCAAACGCCCACGGCGGTACAGTTGCCAGAGAATATATGCTACCCCACACCAGATTAAGACAAGGATCAAAGGCATCCTCCCCTGTTTAAGGCTGCATAACTTTTACATACCCAAGCACAATGCGATTATCCATCGCTTTTCCCTCGCTGTCCAGGACTCTCAGCCGTGTCATTGTTTCCAGAAGATACATGCCTACTTCAAGTTCATAGTCCCCAGTAGGCGCTTGAGCATCCAGGGTAAGCATATGCCTATCAACAATGATCTCGTTCACGAACCATTGTGCAGTGGGATATCCGCCTTCTAACGGTTGGCTATCGTGCCCTCCCCACACAGGCCCTTGTGTTGCTGGGTTATAAGCTTGGCCTACTAAATGAACAAATACGGTATAGTTACGCGAGATTTTGTTTTGCGCACGCCAGTACAAGTCCACGATTAGTGTATCCCCAGGATGGAGGACATCGATGGGTTGCCCTGAAGCGTTGGTGAGCGCATACCCCAGAAACTCTATGCCACCTTCCAAACGTGCGGATAAAGCGATAGGCACATCTTTAGCTTTCGGTAAGGGTTTTGTCGCTGCTACATGCAACTTGCCAAAAGATATGGGCGAAATTTGTGTCGCATCTATGTTTTCAACTTGAAAGTGATAAAGGCCCTTGGGTGTATAAGGATAGACATTGAAATCAAATTGTTGGCGTGCGACCGGCTGTGCTGGAGCCAGTGTGCTCTCGCGTTGCTCTAGCACTCGCCCTTGGTTGTCCACTATGCGCAGAATAACCCTAGCCTCATTCTCAGCGGAATAGTATAGCGCCAGGTGTATTGTATCTCCAGGGCGAAATTCCTGAGCGGGGAGATCATACCCTAGCAACACTGCCCCTCTGTCTAGCGATGTTTGCAGAGAGTATTGGGGGATGATACTGCTCAATCTTGTCTTAGCTACTGTGCCTGCAGGTGCGAACAAAGTGAGAGCGTTATGTGCAAAGCCAAAGCTCAATATCTTGTTATAGCGCTGTTCTAGCCACCGGGTTACCAAGTTTTCCGGATCTTGCATGGGAGCGTTAACCTGAGCTAACCATAGTCGAGGATGGTTGGCAACCACGGGAGCCAACTCCTGACTTACATTGTTATGGTCAATTTGCAACGCGTGCTGCGGCAAGTTGTATACCGGTGGCCGTATATCTCCGGGCAATAGCTTTTCGTAATAGTAGCCAAAAATCGGGTAGCGGTTACCTGACACTAGCAGCACCGCATCACCTGGTTCAGCATATGCTGCGATAATGCGCACCGTGGTTTGGTGCTCGTCACGTAAATAGCGACCCGCATAGTGGCCGGGCAATGTCCAGAGAAAAACTACTGCCACGAAGACAATTGCTCCTATGCCAATCCATTTCATCTGGCGGTACAAAATGGCCAGACTCCAAGCCAGCAGCACATAAAAGGCTGGGGCAAAAAGGACAAGGTAGCGTGCTTCAACTCTTGGCGCATAGAAGAGCCCTCTAGGCTGTGTGATAACGTAAACTACTACTAATGGGATCAGCAGGAAAAGGAAAAGCAGAACTGATGGCAAGCTTTGCTCTGTACTCACACCTGCACAACCCGCTTCCACTACTGTCTTGGGGCTTTCGCCTTCCATAGTGCTTGTGCTGCCTAGCTTTGGGGTGCGCAAATGCCATAGAAAACCTTGAGCAACCAAGACGATGACGAAAAATGGTACAACCAGCCAGGTATAGCGCTCAATATAGGTCGAGATACCCAAAGTCAATAGAGTAGCATAAAGTTGGATAAGAACCCGAAAATCGAAGGGAGTAGCTACGGACCAGGAACGCATACGGGTTAGAGCCAGGACAAGCCATGGCGCAAACAAACCTAATATCGCTAGTTGTACTAGAAACCAGCGACGCAAAGAGCGTAGACGGTGTGGTGCCGACTGTCTGAACAAGAGGTAAATGAAGAAAATGTTCTCAATAAGAATGATGGTGACGAAAAGGTATAGGGTGTAAAGGCCCGCTGCGGTGGTGAGAATATACAGGCCCTGAAGTACGGGCCGTCTTTGCAAGGAGGCTTCTCTGGACCCCAACCAGCCTTCTGTTTGCAGCCAGCGCAAAAGCGTGTAGAGGGATAGCACACCCCACATGGTAGCAACGATATACATACGCATTTCCTGGGACCACCAGATGTGAAAGCGCGAGAAGGTTAGCAGTATGACGCTACCCAGGGCTACCTTGCGTCCCAAAAGGGTTTTCCCCAATGGATATAAGGCGGCTACGGTTACCAAACCGCACGCCAGGGAAAGAAAACGGGCGGCGAATTCGCTTTCTCCAGCTAACCTCACCCATAGCCATAACAACCAGAAGTACAAAGGGGGATGTACGTCGCCAGCCGTCCAGAGCGTTGTCTGTGCCCATCCTTGCCGCACAGCCCAAATAGCGAGCCCCTCATCCCACCAAATGTTCTGGTTGCCCAGCAGCCAGATGCGCAGGATAAAAGCAAGGAGCAAAATTACAGCCAAAGCCAGGGCATAATGCACCTGCTTTGATACAATGTCTGCAAATTCAAGTTGCCTGTTCATCGAACAAGTCGGTCAGTGCTTGCAGCGTCTCTTGGCGCAGTGCTTTCTTGGCTGTAGCATTGCGCAAGTACGATTTCAAATCACCTATATGCACCACAGGGACAACAGGTTCCACTATGTCTAGTTCAGCCTTTGGATGGCTAAATACAATAACGGGTTGTATCGGAATATCACTATCAGGTAGATGTTTTGCGAGAAAGCGCTGCAGCTTCTCCGCTTCTCGCTGCGCTTGCTTCGTAGGATTGCCAAGTCGCTCTTCAAACAGTGTGCGCAAGAAACGCCCCAGGTTAAAGCGGTAATGCCATTTCCCACCGTGGCAGGAAATTTGCCCTTCTTGGGGTTTGACAAGCAGCACAAAAATGCTGGCCGGCGAGAGAAGCACATGATCCGCCGGCAGCACATAGTGATAGAGGCGCAATCCCTGATTTAAACCCTTCAACACTTTTCCCAGCTCCTGGTCAAAACGAGGATCGCGCAGC
>JBMFPM010000200.1:0-4624 GCA_049969135.1 Anaerolineae bacterium | reverse complement strand
GATCCACATGCGGGACGTAGAACCCCGATGGTTCTATTTGGCTTTTTCTTCGGCTTTGACATATTTTTCCGGATCTTTATCAAAGGCTACTTTGCAGCCTTTGGCGCAAAAGTAGTACTTCTTGCCTTTGTATTCAGATGTTGCGGCTGCTTTTTCGGGATCGATCATCATGCCGCAAACCAAGTCTTTGACTTTGTCCATGTTAGCCTCCTGTTCCGTGTTTCGTATTGCGTGTTATGTAATAAGTGATAAGTAACGAGTGAAGCGTAGGCTATCCCTTTGCGCGGGTTAGGCGCCATAAGAGACTGCCTAACACAGCTAGTAAGATCAATGCGAAGCCCAGCACTAGGGCAATTAGGTAATTGCGTGCTACAATCGGGACTACGTGAGGCAGGATATTTGCTAATGTATAGTTGAGTAGCCCGATCAGACTTCCACCCTCTCCCGGCGGTGCAGGCATTTCCTGATTTTGCACAACCGTCCAGAGCAGGCTAGAAATAGCTGCGCCTGGCAAGCTAGATGCAAAGAGCACTACTCCCGGGCTGCCCAACCGCCCAAAGCGGTAGCTAAAGAAAACGAGCGGGATAAGCAGGACCAAACAAGCGCCTACTAATAGCAGGAACACGCGACGCAGGTTCTGATGGGTCTTGAGGGTGAATAGCTCCAGGATTCCAATTCCTCCTGCGAGGCTCTTCCGCGCTTCGGGGTCGGTTATTTGCGCTGCTAGCCCTGCCGCACCTTTGCGGTAAAGCGGCGTGGCTAGCTGACGAAAAGCATACAAGCGTATCTGGCGTGGCGAAAGGCCCGCGATATCTTTTTCACGGATAACGATGGGCAACCCTGGAATCGGCTGTAGTGTCCCATCCGGGCTAGCGCGCAGAGCCAGGCGCATTTGGGCGATCTCGCTTTCATCATCCAGACCTCGGCGGCTGAACAGGGTAGCAATGGTGGTGGCCATAATTTCCGTGGCGGGCTGTTCCGCAGTAAGCTGAACTAGGTTGAACACCAGCAAGGTCGCGCTCAGCACAGCGACAAGCAGCAAGCCTGCTACCCACTTGGCGTCTACATGCCAATACGGGCGAACCTTACGAACGCTTTCACTATTCATTGTTTCCCCCTCGCGTGAGATTTTTACGCTCTAAAATCGGTCTCCTTTTTTCAGGCACTCCCATAAGTCATCCAGGCCTGCTGCGCTTATGCTCCGACGGGGCATAGGCAATCTCAGCTAGATCGCCTCATCAATATATGCCTTGTACACCTCCCATGATCCATAACACCAGCCACAGGCCTCCTGCAAACAGCAGCCCCACGATTATACCGCTGATGATAACGAGTAGCCAACGCATCCTTGTATCCATCTTCCCCGCTCCTGTTGCAGTCCGAGCGATCTTCTCACCATTCACAAGCCCAATTCAGATCGTATGCGAATAAAGTTGAGCAGGTTGTCGCGGGCTACCATGCCCAACAATTCATCGGCATCCAGGACGAGAAATTGGTTCACATCTTCTGAAGTCATACGATCGAAGATAACATCCAATTCATCATCAGGGCGAACAGTTTTGAGTTCAGCGCGCGGGATCATCACATCTTCAACGCGCGTGTCCTTCCAGGCATAGCGTGGTACTTGGCTGATGCGGTGCAGAGTCAAGAGGCCCTGGAGTTTGCCACCCTCCTGCACCGGGAAGCAGCGCCGCCCCGTGGGCAAGATCACCTGCTCAATCAATGTGTCCAGAGTCAAACCGGGCGGTATCCATTGGCATTCCCTGGTCATCACTTCACGTGCTGTATGCCCTGCCAGCAGCTCCCGCAACGCCACGCGGCGATAGGAGGCGGTAGCTGCATTATCCAAGAACCAGCCGATGAAAGCGATCCAAACGCCATTGACCCAGTTGCCACTGAAGAGCTGTGCCACACCCCAGAGGATAAAGCCATAGGCTACCAGCCGGCCTAGATTCGTGGCAATACGGGTTGCCTGTCGTAGGTTGCCGGTCAGTCCCCAGACAAGGGCCCGGAAAATGCGCCCGCCATCCAACGGAAAGCCAGGGATTAGATTGAACAATGCCAACGAGAGGTTGATCATGCCTAGCCAACCTGCCAAGGCATAGAGATAAGGGCTGAACATTCGGCTCACAAACCATACCACGCCAGAAACGGCCGCAATGGCTAGGCTGGTCAAGGGGCCAACGAGCGCCATCCAAAACTCTGCGCCGGCCGTTCGAGGCTCATCGCTAATCTGCGCTGCCCCACCAAAGATAAAAAGGGTAATATTCCTCACCGGCACTCCAGCAGCCTGGGAAACGACACTGTGTGCTAGCTCATGCGCCAGCACCGAAAGGAAGAACAGCACTGCTGTCAGCGCGCCCAGCAGCCAGTAGGCAGTGTTTGACCAGCCTGGATACGCGCTCGGGAAATATTGACCGGCCAGCGACCAAGTGACCAGCACAAACACAATGAACCAGGAATAATCCACCCGGATCTCAATGCCCAATATACGTCCGATGCGCACCGAACTGCCAAACATGGTACTATCCTCCTGTCGTAATCACATGGTGAGTGATGAGTGACAAGTGACGAGTGATTGATTCGCTTCCTGCCTTGATATTGACGCGCCGCAGGAGGTTAGCGTTGGACACTACGGTAACGGAAGAGGTGGCCATCGCAACCCCAGCCAGCACAGGGTGCATCCAGCCCATCATCGCCAATGGGATCATCACCACATTATAGAAGAAAGCCCAGAACAGGTTTTGCCTGATTTTGCGGAAGGTGGCGCGGCTGAGCTTCACGGCACTCACGACACCTGACAGTTCACCCCGCACCAGCGTGACATCACTGGCTTCGATGGCAATATCGGTACCAGTGCCAATGGCAATGCCAACGTTGGCTTGTTTCAATGCTGGAGCATCATTGATGCCATCCCCAACCATTGCCACCAAGCCGAACTGCTCTTGCAACTTGCGAATTTCCGCCACTTTACCTTCTGGTAGCACTTCGGCGAGCACATAGTCAATACCCACCTGGCGTGCAATCGCCTCTGCCGTACGGCGGTTGTCGCCGGTGATCATGGCCGTTTGCACGCCCATCTGATGCAGTTCGCGGATAGCCGCCACCGAGTCAGCCTTCAATGTGTCCGCCACGGCAATAACACCCATTGCTTTCAGTTGCTTGTCCTGACCCGCAGCGACGTACATCACAGTCTTGCCCGCAGCTTCCAATGCTTCAGCCTTGGGCAGCAATGCTGCCATATCTACGTTCATCTCCTCCATCATGCGCCGCGAACCCACCAGCACCTGCAAACCATCTACCTTAACCTGCACGCCTTTGCCACGCAACGCCTCAAATTCCTCTGGTGCACTGAGGGGGATGCCTTCGGCTTGGGCTCGTTCCACGACGGCGCGCCCCAGAGGATGCTCACTACCGTATTCAGCACTGGCTGCCAGGCGCAGGAGTTCGCGGCTGTCCCCCACAATATCCGTCACTTCGGGCTTTCCTTTGGTAAGCGTACCGGTCTTGTCAAAAACAATAACTTTGACGTCTTTGAGCGTTTGGATCGCTTCGCCGGAGCGGATGAGGATGCCATTCTCAGCGCCCATACCACTGCCCACCATCAAGGCAGTCGGTGTCGCCAAGCCCAACGCACAGGGGCAGGCAATGACCAAAACTGAGACGGTCGAAATAATCGCCAACGTGATCACATCAAGGGCCGGGTTCACCCACGGCAAGAATGCGCCGCGCATCAACAAGGCGCGCATCACATCCGGTACGACCATCCAAGCCAGCAACGTGATCAAGGCGATACCCATGACCACCGGCACGAAGATGGCGGTCACGCGGTCGGCAAAGGCTTGAATGGGCACTTTCGAGCCCTGTGCTTCATCCACCAGGCGGATCACCTGTGCCAGGAAGGTATCCTTGCCCACGCGCGTAGCGCGGACCTTTAACAAGCCTTCTTGATTCACGGTCGCACCGATAACTTCGTCACCTGGGCGTTTATTGACCGGCATGGATTCGCCCGTAGCCATGGATTCATCTACGGCACTTTCTCCTTCGATCACCACCCCATCGGTCGGTATCTTCTCCCCTGGGCGGACGACCATCACATCGCCAACGGCTACCTTTTCGATAGGCACTTCTACTTCCTTTCCATCCACCAGGACACGTGCCGTCTTTGCTCCCAGCTCCAGCAGCTTGCGGATGGCCTGCGAGGCGCGGCCCTTCGCGGTCTCCTCCACATAGCGTCCGGTGAGGTGGAAAGCCATGATCATCGCCGACACCCCGGCATAGTTCGCGACCGGGATGAAAAAGGAAGCAGGGCCAGTGAGGAGAGCTACGCCGGTGCCGAGGGTGATCAGCGTATCCATATTGGCATAGCCATGCAGCACGGCACGAATGCCACTGCGATAAGTACGCCGGCCTACCCAGAAGAGCACAGGCAGCGCGAGCCCGATCATTCCTAGATTGAAAACCAGGTGGTTGGGCCACATGATGCCCCAAAACATTTCGGGCAACATCCACAATACCACAGGGACCGTAAAAGCCCAGGCAACCAACATGCGGAAGCGCGCTGCCGCCATCTTTTCTGCGACTTCATCCCGTTCTTCCTTCTGCTCTCCTTCTGCCGGCATCT
>JBMFPM010000199.1:0-4662 GCA_049969135.1 Anaerolineae bacterium | reverse complement strand
GTTCACTACACACTGCGTGAGGCAGGGCCTGACGCGGTGGGTATGCTCTGCGGCGGCGAAGCGACCGTATTCATCGAAGTGTACCAGCCAGCCCCCGTCCTGTTGATTGTGGGAGGCGGGCATATTGGCCAGCCACTGGCTGAGATGGCGCGCATCGTTGGCTTCAACGTGCAAGTAGTAGACGTCCGCGCGGAGCGTGCTACCGCACCCCAATTCGATCCAGCAGCGGTTACCCCCTGGACGTACGTGGTGCTGATCACCGAAGACCATGTCACCGACGAGCAAGCCCTGCGTCAGGCGCTCCATACGCCGGCGGCTTATATTGGCATGATCGGCAGCCTGCGCAAGGTGGGCACCATCTTCGACCACCTGCGCGCCGAAGGCATCTCGGAAGAACAGTTGGCTCAAGTATATGCTCCGATTGGGTTGGACCTGGGTGGCCGCAGTCCAGCCGAAATTGCCTTGGCCATTTTGGCCGAGATCGTGCAGGTACGCTATGGCGGGAGTGGGAAGCCTCGCGCACTGCTGATGAAAGAGAGCCCAGTGAGATCGAATTAGCAGAACCTTGCCATAGACAAAGCACGCTTCGTTAAAGCCACCATGGCAAATTTGACTAATTTGCTAATAGTGTGTAGAATATAAGTGCATGATACATATATCAACAGATTACAGTATCATTTACAGCCTAGGATAAAAATTGAGGATGACCAATGAGTCGGCAAAAGGACAAAGCAGCGTTGCCCAAAGTGGGGCTCTTCGCCTGTGCTAGCGGCGGGTCTAATACGGGTGCGCTCGCTGCTATGGCTGCCTTGGAAGTAGTGAGACGGCTGGGCAGTGATGTCATGGGCATCTGTTCCTTGCCAGCTACACTCAATGAGGTGCCTAGACAATCTGCCCTGGTGAAGAAAATGGAGACTATTGTCGTGCTCGATGGCTGTCATCAGCAGTGCGCCAAACAATTACTGGAGATGATAGGCATCAAGCCAGCCTTGTACCTCAACATTGAGCAAGACCTCGGGATACAGAAGTTAGGGCCGTTTACCAGTCTCCGTTTTACTAACGAACAGGTCCAGGCAGTGACGGATGCTCTGGTCACTGCCATCCAATCTGTTCTCTGAAGGAGGAAAGAAAAATGTGGTCCATAGACATCAAGTCAGTAAAAGTAGCGGGGGGTTCAGCTCTCGGTGTGCGTATCGGGAGTCCCGAGAAAGCTGGGATCATTGTTTTGATTGGGGAAAAGGGGATCATCGTATGCCGCAATTTTGACACGGCAGCCCTGGAACAGAGAGGGGTCGCGGCGGCGAGAGTGCAGGGCATCAAGAGTATAGAAGAAGTCTTGACTGCACCTATTGAATCCTGCACTGCACAGGCTAAGGCGTTAGGAGTAACAGAAGGGATGAAAGGCGCGGATGCTCTCAGCCGGCTTTTGTAAGCCAACATACCGTCATCAGGAGATGGGTCAATGGCTTTAGTTTGGGTAAAAGCCGGCGCCTGCGGGCAAGAGACCACCATTGAGGCGCGGCGCATAGACATGACGCATGTGGCAGTAGAGTTCACAACCACTTGTGAGCACATCCAAAAACTGGCTGAAGTGCTCAAAACATTGGATATTGCTCATGAGATGAGTGTATCACTGTTAGAGACGACCGTCTACAGACTGGCCAGTCAATATGTATGCCGCAACAGTTGTGTCGTGCCAGCAGCGATCCTGAAGGCATTAGAGGTCGAAGCCAACATCTTTTCCGCTGCCGAAAGCCAGATTGCATTTGTGGATAGCATAGGGGGCTGAAACAGTGGCAGGGCAAACGAAGTATGACAAAGCACAGCCCATGAACGTGCAGATAGGGAAAACGGTTGCTTTTGTTCTGAGTGGAGGCGGCAATCGAGGCGCTCTGCAAGTAGGCGCACTGCAGGTATTGCTAGAACGAGGTGTGCGACCCAATATACTGGTCGGCACATCGGCAGGCGCGCTAAATGCCGCCTCCCTTGCTCTTGACCCCACCCTGGCTGGCGCTCAACGACTTGCCAAAACCTGGGAGGGTGTCAAGAAACGCAACGTTTATCCAGGAGGCTATGCGGCTGTCTTGTGGCGCCTTATCCGTAATGAGGAGAGCCTTTACCCGAATGCCAACTTCCAACGTTTTCTTCAGCGTTATCTGCGCGCGCTGCACGTGGAGCGTTTTGGCGATATTACCTCCGGCGTGCACCTTTACCTCGTGGCAACGCGGCTGGATACAGGTATGACGCACGTCTTTGGCGATGACCCGAACGATTTACTTTTGGATGCATTAATGGCTTCCACGGCCTTGCCCCCCTTTCATCCACCATGGCAATGCAATGGCATAGCGTACGTGGACGGTGGGATGACCGCTGACCTACCCATATGCATCGCTGCCGAACGCGGGGCGCAGGAGATCTATGCACTGCATGTCACGACGGCCCCACAGCCGCCCACACGGCTTCACGGTGTCCTGGAGATCTCAGCACACGCGCTGCAATCTCTCTTAGAACGGCAACTGCGCTGTGAGTTGCAAAAAGCGGCTGAATTGCCCAATGTGCAGCTTCACTACATCCCGTTCACGGCGTACGCCGGGCTGCCATTTTGGGATTTCAGCCACGCGTCAGAGATGATCGCCGAAGGCCGTGCGGTCATGGAGGCTTATCTGGCGACAGTAGCCCGTCCGCAGAGGACATGGGAGTATCCCTGGAGGCGCATAGTGCGCGAACAATGGCACCGCGCACGGAAGGCATTTGTCCGTGCGGCTCGCCCAAGCCGCAACCAATAAGGGAGGAGATTGGATATGGGCATTGGATTGCTTTTGTTGGGTTATCTACTTGGTTCGATTCCCTCAGCCGAGATTGCTGCACGCCGATTGAAGGGAATTGATTTGCGGTCAATTGGTAGTGGTACAGTGAGCGGCACTGGTGTCTATTATCACGTGGCTTGGTGGGCAGCCGTGTTGGTGGGGCTGTTCGACATCGCCAAGGCAGCGTTGCCAACCTGGCTGGGAATCCAGCTCGGTCTGGGATTGCCCACCGCACTAGCAGGAGGACTTGCGGCCGTGGTCGGGCACAACTGGCCTCTTTACCTGGGATTCAAAGGTGGCCGTGGCCTGAGCCCTTTCATGGGTGTACTGCTCGTCATCTTCCCCTGGGGCTTCCCATGGCTGCTGCTCAGCTTGGTTGTGGGACGCCTTGCAGGAGCAACGGCAATCGGAGCTCTGGTGGGGCTTGCCCTCTTGCCCTTGCTGGCCTGGGCAACAGGACAGCCATCCGCTACCATTTATGCCTGCCTGGGGATGCTGGTGATTACAGTGCTGAAACGGCTGGAAGCGAACCGCTTGCCGTTGCCAGCAGAGCCAAGCGAGCGGCGGCGAGTGCTTCTGCGAAGGCTTTTCCTGGATCGGGATGTGGCACATGAAGCAGTATGGACTACGCGCCAATCAGTCGGGTAGAAAAGGATGAAAACATGAAGAAAATTGCCGTGGTTACGGACAGCGGTGCTTGTGTTCCTGCGGATTTAGTCCGAAAATATCACATCCATGTTGTCCCATTCCAGTTAGTATGGGATGGCAAAAGCTATCGTGATGGCATTGACATCACGCCGAGCGAGTTTTACCAGCGTTTGCGCAAGAGTACCTCACTTCCGACCACTTCCCAGCCTGCGCTAGGGGAGTTTGCTGCCTTGTACGCTAGGCTAGGACAGGAAGCAGAAGGGATTGTCTCCATTCATGCTTCTGGTGAGCTCAGTGCAACGTTACACACAGCACAATTGGCTGCAGAACAAGCCTCACCAGTTCCAGTGCGGGTCATTGACTCCCGAGTAGGAGCCGCTGCCGAGGGATTTGTGGTATTGGCTGCCGCTCGTGCTGCGGCAGCCGGGAGCAATCTGGAAGAAGTGGCTGCTGCAGCTAAGGCAACTATACCACGTGTAGGCCTCTTTGCCACGCTGGAGACATTAGAATATTTGCACCGCGGCGGGCGCATCGGTGAAGCTGCAGCATTGCTTGGCTCCAAGTTGCACGTTCACCCTATTCTGTATTTGTCCGATGGACGGGTAAAAGTCGCCGGAGTCACCCATAGTCGCCGTAAGGCAATGGAACGAATACTGGATTTGATGGCTGATTGGGTGGGTGAACATCCCTTGTGTATCTCCGTCTTCCATGCTGATGCGCTCCAGGAAGTGGAATGGGTGGAGGCGAAGGTGCGTTCTCGTTTCGATTGTAACGAATACTATCTCACAGAACTCACGCCGGTGATGGGCGCGCATACCGGCCCAGGTGTCATCGGTCTGGCTTTCTGCGCTAGAGAGGAGAAGAGCAAAATACTTACACGGAAGGAGGGTAGCAGTGACTGATTGGCAGGACAAACGGATCGCTATTGTCGGTGTCGGCTTGATGGGCGGGCTGCTGCTTGATCGGCTATTGGCTAGCGGCACTTGCTCTAGGGAACAGGTGATCGCTTGCGAGCCACGCTCAGAGCGACAGAAGGAGATCAGGGAGCGCCACGGCGTGGCCATTGCCGCAGACAATCGCCGGGCGGCTGATGCGGATATCGTTATCCTGGCTGTGCCGCCAGGAGAAGTGCTGCCAGTGCTCAGGGAATTGGCTCCGCTACTGCGGCCTGGGCGGTTGGTGCTTTCGGTGGCAGCGGCAGTACCAC
>JBMFPM010000198.1:0-4691 GCA_049969135.1 Anaerolineae bacterium | reverse complement strand
CAATACTTAGGAAGGTACGGCTCAAGTTACGCGAGACCCCTTCGTTACACTCAGGGCAGGCTCTTCGCTCCGCTCAGGGTGACAAGATTTTCAACATTCTCAATAGTGAGCCGTTAAGGGACGACGAGTTCTTTGTCTGACTTGGTCAGAACCTCGATTCCATCTTCCGTCAGTAGTACCATGTCCTCAATGCGCACGCCGCCCCATCCAGTGAGGTAGATACCTGGCTCTATGGTACAAACCATGCCAGGTGCCAGAACAGTAGTGGAGGTCACGCCTACGCCTGGGCCCTCGTGCACGGCCAGCCCTACGCCATGACCTAGTCCATGTCCAAAGTGCTCTTTGTAGCCCGCTTCAGCGATGACATTACGCGCAATAGCGTCCACTTCCTGCCCCTTCATGCCCGGTTTGGCTTGCTCCTCAGCTGCTAACTGTGCGCGTAGTACAATATCATATATCTCCTGTAGCTTCTTATCCGGTTTCCCCAGGCATATCGTACGGGTCAGGTCAGAGTGGTAGCCATCCACCCTAGCGCCCATATCGATGACAATCGGCTCACCTTCTTGGATGGGCCGATCCTGAACAACCGCGTGAGGCTTGGCTCCATTCGGACCAGAACCGATAATGAAAGGAAAGGCAATGCTCTCGGCACCATGCGTGCGCATGTAGGATTCCAACTCCCAAGCAATTTGCTTTTCGGTCATGCCGGGCTTGATGATACCCCGGATGTAGTCAAAAGCCATATCCGCTATGGAAACCGCCCGCCTGATCTTCTCCAATTCTCCGTCATCCTTGACCATACGGAGATTCTCTACAACGTCTTTCGTGGGAATCCATTTGAGACCACGCGTTGCTTTCTTCCACTCCTGGTACTGTGCAAAAGCAACGTGCGTGCTTTCGAAGCCCAGAGTTTTCACTCCCCGCGTCTTGAAGAGGCGCTTGAGCACTTGGGGCATTTTATCGTCAATTTTTACCAGTTGAAAATCCGGGGCTTCTTCAGCTACCTGTTCAAAGTAGCGAAAATCGGTGAGCAAGAGCGCTTCTTCCTGTGTGATCACCAACGCACCCTCCCCGCCCGTGAAACCGCTCAAGTAACGCTGGTTTTCTGGCCTCGTGATCAGCATCGCATCCAGCGATTGTTCTGCAAGAACTTTGCGTAACTTTGCTAAGCGCATGATTGTTCCTCCTTTGTTGTATTCATCATGGATGTCCGCATCACCATGCTGCCTCGTCTTAGCCAATGGATGGGAGCGCAGGTACACCTCACGGGCACGGCTTTGGCTGACATGGGTATAAATTTGCGTGGTTGTCAGGAGCGCATGCCCCAGCAATTCCTGTACGGATCTCAAATCCGCACCACCATCGAGAAGATGCGTGGCAAAGGTATGTCGCAACGTATGCGGCGTCACCCGCTTCTTCAAGCCCGCCATGCGGCTGTACTTTTTTAACAAGTTCATGACACTGCGTGTGGTAAGCCTGCCGCCCGAACGGTTCAGGAAGAGGGCATTGCTTGCCTTATCCCGCAACAAATGAGGACGACCTCCCTCGAGATACACCCGCATTGCATTCAGAGCTGGCCGCCCCAAGAATGCGATGCGTTCCTTGGCACCTTTGCCCAGTACCCTTAGTTCACCCCTCGTCCAATCTATATCCTCCACGTTCAGTCCAACCAACTCGCTGACGCGCAATCCTCCACTATAGAGTGCTTCCAGAATGGCCCGATCTCGCAGCCCCTGCGGGGTGGTCAAATCCGGAGCGCTGAGCAGAGCCACGGTCTCGGGCACAGAGAGGGGTACAGGAAGTCGCCGAGCCAACTTGGGCGAAGACACAGCACGGAACGGATTGGCTGGGACAATACCCTCCCGCATCAGGAAACGGCCGAAGGAACGCAGTTCTGAAAGGCGGCGCACGACACTGGCTTTCACATAACCTTGATCATTTAGCCAGGATAAATAACGACGCAACAATGGGCGATCTACGTCAGCCCAAGCTTGCACTCCCTGCTCTTCCAGGAAGGACAGAAACTCCTCGATTTCGCGCCGATAGTTGTCCACGGTATGCGGCGAGGCATTCTTCTCAATGATCAGATACGTCAGGAAACGTTCCAGTTCTCTTCTCAGGTTCTACCTCGCTCTTGAAGACCTGCTGGCAGCGCAGGCACTTGGCTTTGCCCCTACCTTGCTCTATCAGAAGGCCACCGCATTTGGGACAAGGTTCGGGCAAAGGCCGCTGCCAGGTTGTGAATTTACAATCTGGATAATTGGCACAACCGTAGAAAATTCGCTTATTCCGTGTCCGTCTTTCCAGCAAATCCCCGCCGCATTCAGGGCATTTGGCTCCTGTTTTGACCACATAGGGCTTGGTGTTGCGGCATTGGGGGAAATTGCTACAGGCAATGAATTTGCCATAACGTCCGAATTTGACCACCATGGGACTGCCACACTGCTCGCAGATCAAGCCTGTCTCTTCAGGGGCTAGGTCTACTTTGGCCATGTTTTGCTCGGCCATGCGCAAGGTCTGTTCAAAGGGCCCATAAAATTCACGCAGCACGCTCACCCATTCTCGTTCCCCTGCCGCAATGCGATCGAGATCTTCCTCCATGTGAGCGGTAAATTGGATGTCCACAATGTCCGGGAAATGCTCCACCAAGAGATCATTGACGAGAAACCCCAGCTCCGTTGGTATCAGGTGCTTGTTCACTCGATCCACATAGCCGCGTTCCTGGATCGTGGATAGGATTGGAGCATAGGTACTGGGCCGGCCAATGCCATACTTCTCAAGCTCGCGTATCAGAGAGGCTTCGGTATAGCGTGGGGGCGGCTGAGTGAAATGCTGTTCAGGAATCAACCGGAGCAAATCCAAAATTTCGCCAATTGCCAGTGGCGGCAGAGCCCCTGCGTCCTCTTCTGCCGTCCCCTCATCTTTTGCTTCCTCATACACAAGCAAGAAACCAGGAAAGGCAACGGTGGAACCGGTGACGTGGAAGAGATAAGGCAACGCGTCCAAAAACGGCTGGAGGGCAGCACCTTCAGGGATCGTACTTTCCGCTGCTACCCGGCCAGCTTTGATGTCCACAGAGGTCACATCATAGATTGCCGGTCGCATCTGGCATGCGATGAACCGCCTCCAGATCAACTGATAAAGGCGATATTGGTCTCTGTCCAGGTATTCCCGGATAGCATCTGGTTCACGCCAGACGGAAGTAGGGCGGATGCACTCGTGGGCTTCTTGCGCTTTCACTGCGCGTGTTTTGTAAAAGGGCGGCTTCTCGGGCAAGAAATCACGCCCGAATTTCTTCTCAATATATGCCCTCGCCTGAGTCACTGCTTCTGGGGCAATGTTGGTGGAATCCGTGCGCATGTAGGTAATTAAACCTACGCGTTCGCCATGACCGAGGTCTACCCCTTCGTAGAGTTGTTGCGCAATAACCATGGTGCGCTTGGCAGCAAAGCCCAACTGACGGAATGCTTCCTGCTGCAGGCTGCTGGTGATAAAAGGCGCGGGTGGTTTACGCTGCCGCTTGAACTTGCGCACATCGCCCACGACATAGAGGGCGCCCTCTAGATCATCTACAATTGCCTGGGCTGCCGCCTTATCCTTGAGGTCGACTTCTTCGCCCCGGATCTTGACCAGCTTTGCCACGAAACTGGGGCGCGGGTCAAGCTCTCGCGTATCCTGCTTAGCTAGCTCTGCGGCGATAGACCAATACTCGACGGGGATAAAAGCCTGTATTTCCCGTTCGCGTTCCACGACCAAACGCACTGCCACCGATTGCACACGGCCAGCCGAAAGGCGGCTGCGCACTTTATGCCACAGCAACGGGCTGATCTTATAACCCACCAGGCGGTCGAGGATGCGCCGGGCTTGCTGCGCATTGACCAGGTCCATATTTAGACTACGTGGATGGGCAAAGGCTTCTTTTATGGCAGCGTCAGTAATTTCGTGGAACACGACCCTTCGCGCGATTTCCTCCGGAATGGCTGCTGCCGCCATCAAATGCCAGGCGATGGCTTCGCCTTCGCGGTCGGGATCCGTGGCCAGGTAGACCTCCTGAGCATGGCTTACAGCCTTTTTCAGGCGCTGGACTACTTCGCGCTTCTCCTTGGGTACGTGGTAGGTTGGAGCAAAGTCACGCTCCACGTCCACACTCAGCCGGGAACGCAGGAGATCTCGCACATGACCAATAGAAGCCTCAACCTGATAGCCTTTGCCGAGGAACCTGCCCACCGTGCGGGCTTTTGCGGGGGATTCGACGATCACCAACTTGTTGTTGCGCCTCCCCTCTGCAGGCTGCATTGCCCTTTCCGCCTGAGCATTGCGCGAGGGTGTGGGTAAGGCAGCGTGAGCTTGTGTTCGACCCATCTTGAACAGCGTTGCCCCGCAGACTGGGCACGTTCCACGCGTTGCCGGATTCCCTGTCGCAGTAAAAACAGGCTCAGGGTTTTGCATCGTCCTCTTTTCACGGCATTTCAGGCAGTAGGCAATCACTTCTTGCCTTGACATCAGGGAAGCTCCTTTAAGGATATGTGCCTCTAGCTCTCTGTAGAATCTTTTATACCAGGCAAGCTGGCTGTGACTTCCGACTCCTTCAAGGCAAAGGGGAGTTGAGCGAAAGTGATTTCGTCCATAGGGACGCCAAAGACTTGGCCAAAGTTCTCTACCACTCGGTGGCGTACAAGGGGCATGGGCAC
>JBMFPM010000197.1:0-4712 GCA_049969135.1 Anaerolineae bacterium | reverse complement strand
AGGGGAAAAGGCGAAGTAGTTTTGAGAACATCCATAGGAGGTACAAGAGTAATTGGCAATGACACGCACCTCTCACCGCAGGAGGCAATCCTGGTTATCACTGGGCCCAACATGTCAGGCAAGAGCACCTACCTACGCCAAGTGGCACTCATTGTCCTCATGGCACAGATTGGCTCTTTTGTGCCTGCCGAGTCGGCGGAAATTGGTATTGTGGACCGCATTTTCACGCGCGTAGGGGCGCAGGATGAAATCAGCGCCGGCCAAAGTACTTTTATGGTCGAGATGGTGGAGACCGCGAACATCCTCAACCACGCGACTAATCGCAGCTTGCTCATCCTGGACGAGATCGGGCGTGGCACGAGCACTTACGATGGGATTTCCATCGCCTGGGCAGTGGTGGAATACATCCATAACCATCCTCGTCTGCAGGCAAAGACTCTTTTCGCCACGCATTATCACGAATTAACTGAGCTAGCGCGATTCCTGCCTCGTGTGCGCAATTACAATGTGGCTGTGGCTGAGGAAGGAGACCGGGTGGTTTTCCTGCGCAAAATTGTGCCCGGGGGTGCTGACCGCAGCTATGGTATTCACGTCGCCCAACTAGCTGGCTTACCCAAGCCAGTGATCCGACGTGCGGAGGAGATCCTGAAGAACCTCGAAGAGGAAGTGCGACGGTCACCCGCCGGCACAGCACCACGCCGCGTAATGCAAGTGCAGCAGTTGCCTCTCTTTCCAGCTAACCATCCTATACTGGATGAGCTGAAAGAGCTGGACATTTCCTCGATGTCCCCCCTGGAGGCGATCAATAAACTCTATGAATTGCAGGAGAAAGCGAAACGGTCATGAGTATCGTGGATGCCTTTGCCAGTTTACACCCCGTCCTGCAGGCTTTGTTAGCCACTTGTTTTACCTGGGGCATGACTGCCCTAGGTGCTGCCACAGTCTTTACGGCCAAAGACATCAGTAAGAGGACGTTGAATGTTTTGCTTGGCTTTGCCGCTGGGGTGATGATTGCCGCCAGTTACTGGTCCTTGCTTGCCCCTGCTATTGAGATGTCCGAGGGTAAGAGCATACCAGCCTGGTTTCCCGCTGCAGTAGGCTTTCTAGCGGGCGGGCTCTTCCTACGTGGTATTGATTTGATCCTGCCGCACCTGCACCCTGGTGCCCCAATGGAGGAAGCAGAGGGAATCCATACCACATTCCGCCGCATCACACTCCTCGTGCTAGCGATTACCTTGCACAATTTCCCCGAAGGATTGGCTGTAGGAGTTGCTTTTGGTGCCATCGCAACTGGACTCCCTTCCGCTACTTTGCCCGGAGCGATAGCCCTTGCCATCGGCATTGGGCTACAAAACTTCCCAGAAGGCATGGCTGTGTCCATGCCGTTGCGCCGTGAGGGCATGTCACCGTGGAAAAGCTTCTGGTATGGGCAGCTATCTGCGCTTGTCGAACCTATTGCAGGTGTGCTCGGAGCAGCAGCCGTCCTCATAGCCCAACCAGCCCTGCCCTATGCCTTGGCTTTCGCGGCAGGAGCGATGATTTTTGTCGTGGTTGAGGAGTTGATCCCGGAATCGCAGCGCAGCGGCAACACCGATTTAGCCACCATGGGCGCCATGCTTGGCTTTGCCGCCATGATGATTCTGGACGTAGCTTTTGGCTAGTCCAACGGACAAGCTATTGTAGGGTAACTGCCCCAAGGCTGAGCTCTGTTTCTCCTGTTTCTTCAACGCTTAATGGCTGCAAATCATTAGGGGTATAAACGACTGCTCGCAGTTCAGCCCTCTTATCAAGAGGACGCTGTGCTGGCGGCAATCGTAATATATGCTGGTCAATAACAATCTCCCCAAGTCGCCAGCGCGCCAGCGGGTAATACCCTTGTACCGGTGGACCATCCACCTGGGCGAGCAACCTATTGCCTGCATACAGACGGACTGAAATAGCCAGCACGCGCCCCATAGGTGCAACGAGAGACCAGTATAGTGTAACGAGGTAGCGTTCGTTCCCTTCTACATCCCGTCGGATATAGGCAAAGTCATAACCGTATAGCTTGAGGCATTGACCAAATACAGCATCGGCAGGATAAGGAATGACAATATCTTCTAGGCGGCAAGGTTGGATGCGCATCTCAATGAGCGGCCCCATACAGGAAAGAGAAAAAGCCTCCACAGTAGGGGGCAGATCAGCAGCATACAGTGCTCGTCCTTCAGCAATCGCCCGCTTCACGCTTTCGTCAGTGGCGATCAAGGGTTGTAGATCCGTCCGCCGCTTTTCTACACGCTGATAATAGACCAATGAGGTATGCTTGTTCCAGTTAGCAAATACTGCACCCCCTTTAGCCAACGGGAGTGATAGAGCATCTAACCACAGGTTTTCCATAGTGTACTCGTGGCTCATATCCACCGTCGGATAAAGGGCAATGGCACGCAGCAGGGTGCTCGCCAACAATATGCCACCGACTCCAAGCTGTAGCCACCAGCGCTTACCAGCTAACTGTTCTATCCAATGGCACACCCAATGCAAAGAAATAGCCATCCAGAACAGCATAATTATGTACATGGGGATGTAATAGATATAAATGTTGCCAATGTAATAGTTCAGGTTGAAAACCAGATGCCCTAAATAGGTTAGTATCGTAAACTGGCCAAAGGGCCGGCAATGGCGCAGGGCTACACAGACACCAACCAAAGCGAGGAAAGCGCCAATAGGGGTGAGTTCTTGCAGTGTCCATCTCCACCAATTGATCACCTGACCTGGCAGTCCTGACCAACCCCCTTGAAACAACAAACCAGAGAATGCTTTGCCAGCAAGAAAGGAAATCAACCCAGAGGCTGTCATCAAATCAGCGCGGCCGAGTTGTACGGCGCGAATGGGAATATAAACGTACAATAGCAGAGGTACAAGCACGTACCTCGCTCCCCTAAGCACATGTCGCCAATCCCAGTGTTCTTGTCGCTGCCAAATGAGATACAGCAGTGCTGGGGTGACCAAAACTATGGTGCGGTGATGTGCTAATCCCAGCCCGAATACGAACAGTAGCCACTCTAAACGCACCTTGCCCTTCCAGTAACACACCACCAAGTAAAGAAGCGATGCAAAGAGCAGTGCATTTAATGGATAGCTGCCAGCAACGAGCATTTGAGACCAAAAAGTGGGCATCACAGCGAAAAAGAAGCTCAAGCCAAAGGCAACTCCACGGCGCCTAGTTAGCTCCCATAATCCCAAGTACACAAACACCAGTGTGACTGCTCCGAACACAGCAGAAAGCAAATTGATGCGGTACGCTACTGAGCCAATGGGTAAGCGGCTCCAAAGATGGCCTAATAGAACGTACAGAGGATAACCGGTTGGATGGGGGATACCAAGTTCATAGAGGACAAACTGATACTCGCCCGGATCGCTGATCAACACTGAGGGTGCTAATGTCCGCAGATAGAGTGAAAAAGCTAGACTCGCTATGGAGATGCATAGTGCTGCATCAACAAAGCAACTACCTCGATTATGTCTGCTCTTCAGCGGAATGACCGTTTCTACCAAGTCTTCCTTAGATGTCAGTGCAACTACCCTTTCACACCGCTGGCTTTCTCCGCGCTTTACTGACCACCGCTATTGCTGCTACTGCCACCGCCAGCAGCCCTGCAGTCCAAGCTACCAAAGGCGTCGCCACATGCTTGACAGCAATGCCCACGAAAGCCCACACAATGACCAGCGCATAAGCCAAGTCCCTGCGGGTCCAGATCATCATTACTGTTATCCCTGTGGCAATGAGCAACATGATGGCTGCCCAGACTTGGGGAGGGATGCCCCAGCCGCTCCAGTTCCAGTAGGATAAGAGCGCCGTGACATTTGCCACGGTTGCTACTGTGATCCAACCCAGGTAAATACTGAATGGGATATCCACCAACCATTTCTCGGCTGCCTTAACCCGCGCACGGCCGATGTCCAGGCGCAGGTAAATGGCAATGAGTGAGGCAAGGAGAATGAGCATCACAGCAACGGTCAGCGCGAAGAATTCGTAATGCCAGAGCAAAATCCACACGCCATTTGCCAAACAGCTCAGGATAAACCAATAGCCAATGCGTGCTAACCGCTGGTTATCCCTCTGCGCAGGCAGCAATTGATAGATGTCGAACCCCAGAAGCCCCAGATAAATCACGCCCCAGATGGAGAAGACATAGCCCGCCGGGACGAAATAAACCGGGAAGCGATCGGATATCTCCCCCGTAGTCTGGCCATTGATGGGCAAAGCATTCGCCAAACCATTTACAGTTACCGCTCCTAGAAAAGCAAGCAGATTGAGCACCTGTCGCAGTCCAACTTTTCTCATCTATGATCCCCCTTTATCGTAGTAGCACAACCAACCTGTGCATATCTTAAGATGCCCCATCAATCACACTATTTCGCCAGCACCTCAGCCAATTTGAGCAAGCGCACATCCAGCTCTTTCTTCTTGCTCACCACTTCCTCTAGCGGCGTGCCTGTGATCTCGCCCCTATTCAAGCCCATCAACATACCATATTCGCCACGGGCAATGTACTCTGTTGCTGCTGCCCCCATGCGCGTAGCCAGCAAGCGGTCATAAGCGGTAGGAGCACCACCACGTTGCACATGGCCCAGGGTAGTGGCGCGCAGTTCAAAGCCCAAGCGCTCACGATGCTTCTGGAAATACTGTAGCAAGCCCTCTGCGTTGTACTTTGCCCCTTCGGCCACCACCA
>JBMFPM010000196.1:0-4745 GCA_049969135.1 Anaerolineae bacterium | reverse complement strand
ACTTTCCGCAGCAATTCGCTGACTAAGGTACCCGCCATGCTATTTGTGGCAGCGTATTCGAGCACTCGCTTTGTTTCCCTGGCGACCGGCAAGAGAAACTGATCATACCCCAACGCCAACAGGCATTCTAGCACGGTATGCATGCAATCCAGAGCGTCTTGAAAGCGTCCCCCAGCGTAGTAAGTCTGTGCCAAATAGAGGCTCGCTTTGGCCAGTTCCCGTCTTGCATTGCTGCGTACAAAGACATCGCGCGCCCGTACGAGATACGTCTCGGCTTGCCGTATGTTGCCTTGCTGGTAACTGAGAGCACCTAATGAAATCTGGTATAGCGCCATTTCGTAGGTAGAGTCTCGCTCCCGTGCTCTCTCATAGGCCTGGCGCAGGAAATCAACTGCCTGGGCATGGTTGCCCATCAAGCGATGGGTATTGCCAATAGCATCCAGCAAATAGCTGATAATAAAATTCTCCCGGCATTGACGTGCTGCCTGCAATCCTTCTTCGTAAGCTTTCAATGCTTCTTCATAGGCACCCTGGTCCTTATGCACATCCCCAATGCCTGCCAGGATAAAGGCCATGGGGCGATCCAGACCGGCTTTCCGTGCTTGTTGCAATCCCACTTCATAGAGTTGAAGAGCTTCGCTATATTCCCCGCGATAATAATGGCCTACAGCGAGGTTATTCATGGTCAAAGCCGCCATGCCCACATTGCCCAACTTCTCCCAGATTTCGAGCGCCTGCCGGAAGTGCAACTCCGATCCTGTCAAATTGCCGGCACGCCGCAGGATAGCGCCCAAATCATTATGCACATAGGCGATATTCGTCGTAGAGCCCAATTGCTCGTACATTTGGAGCGCCTGGCGCAATTCCTCCTCGCCTTGGGACAGGTTGCCTAGATTTGCCTGGCAAATGCCAATCTGTCGATGGGCATCCGCGATGACTCGCATTACCTCTGTCTGCTGTCCTACGTTCTGCGCTAAGGAGATGGCCTGCTTACAGGCTTCAATAGCTTCCCTAAACTCACCCTGGAAGCGTAAACCCGTGCTTTTATGTACCAAAGTCAGCGCCTGTCCCTGCAAATCTCCGGCCTTAACAAACTCAGCATACGCCTGATCGAAGAGCGCTGCCGCCTGCTCCAACTGGCCCATATCCACATGAATTTTGGCACGGAACCACAATAGCCGTGGCTTGCCTTGGAGCATCTCTGGGGGCAGTGCGTCAATCCAACGTTCTAGTGTTTGGAGCTTGCCGGAATCGAACGTCTCTCGTGCGACATGCATAATCGCTTCTACTGCGCTCTGGTAATCCTCAGCGGCCAAGTAATGCTGGATAGCCTGTTCCGTTGCCCCGCTATCCCAGAGAATCTTAGCAGCACGCAGGTGCAGTGTACGAACCTGTTCGGGCTTTTCCTCCTGTATCTTGGTCAGGAGGAACTCGCGGAACAGATGGTGATAGCGATACCATCTTTCCTCACCCCTTTCCAAGCGGATCACGAACAAGTTCTTCTCTTCCAGTGCTTTAAGCATGTCGCGGGAATTGCTCACCCCAAGGAGTTCATCGCACAATAAGGGGCTCATCTCTTCGAGAATAGCAGTGGAAAGCAGAAAATCCTGCACCTCAGGTGGTTGCAGGCTGAATACTTCGTTGACCAGGTAATCATAGACTTTGCTGTCAGAACCCTGGATGCGAATGATACCCTCGAAGAGACCTTTCCACATGGTATGCGTCGTCAGCAATATGCCTGTAATCCAGCCCTCTGACTTCTCGGCAAGTTCTTGTGCGGCAGCATCAGAAAGGCGTTGGCCATAGTTTTGCCAAAGCAATGCCTGGATCTCCTCGGGCGTGAAGCGCAAATCTTTTGCGCCTAGTCCGGCGATCTGCTGACGGGCAGTAAGCAACGCCAAGCCGCGTGGAGTCAGCACAGGAATAGTACGGCTGGAAATAATGAAATGGCAGTTCTCAGGCAAGTGCTGGATAAGAGTATCCATGATCTGGTTCACAGCACGGCTCTCGTCAACAAGGTGATAGTCATCAATAACTACCACAAAGTAATCGGGGATCTTCTCATAGATTTCATTGACCAGCGTGCCTACGAACAGAGTAGGATCAGAAAAGGTTTCGCTAGCCTGCAGAAGGTTGCGCGAATTCTCTCCAAAGCCAGGAAAATGGTGTTGGATAGCAGCAATGAGATAATCCAAAAACACACGCGGGTCGCGCGCCGACTCCACCATGGAAAGCCAGCATACAGGCAAATCGGTATCGTGGGCGTAATCAATGAGCAAAGAGGTTTTACCATAGCCCGCCGAGGCCGAGATCAGCAACAACTTGCGGTCAATATGCTCGTGGATAAAGTCCACAAGCCGTGGCCGATGCAGCAGATCGGGGCGCTTTTTAGGCGTCAATATTTGAGTGATGATCAACGGCGAAGAGTTCACCATATCCTTGCCACGCAAGCCTATTTTGATAAGCCCACATTTCTGATTATAGCACATTGTGCGTATAACTGGGGTAAATTGACAAGACAGCGCACCGTCCTATAATGGGCTCCATGGAATCCCCCTTCTTCAGGGCTTCAGGCCTAGTGAAATATATCGGCTTATTTCTAAGCGGTGTTTGCCACCAATTCCCCGAGCATTCGTTCTTTATCGCTGGGGTGCAGATGCCCTTGTGTGCGCGCTGCACAGGCACGTATTTGGGCGCATTGCTGGGGCTCTGTGCTTCCTGGTGGCGGGGACGTTCTCATGCCAGCCGGTTCCCGCCGAGAAATATTTTGATCCTGATGGTGCTGTTCTTTGGTTTTTGGGCAGCCGATGGCCTCAATTCTTATTACTACTTCCTCATAGGGAAGCCTGCGCTTTACACCCCTAACAACTCCCTGCGTCTGGTAGCAGGGATGATCAGCGGATTATCGCTGAGCTTGCTGGTCATGCCCATGTTCAACGCCACCTTGTGGCAAAAATCAGATGAGCGACGTATCCTCAATAGCGTAGGGGAACTCCTGATGCTCTTGCTATCTGCTCTCGCTCTTGGGTGGCTGGTGCAGGCAAACATTGGGCAGTTGCTCTACCCCGTGCTCCTTGCCAGCGTGCTGAGCGTTCTCATCACGCTCACCATCGTCAATACGACCATCCTGGTTCTCCTATTCCACCACGAGAACCACTTCAGAAGCTGGGGAGAGGCATGGTTTCCCCTCACCCTAGGGCTAACGCTCTCTATTGCGGAAGTGAGCAGTCTGGCTCTGTTGCGCCATTGGGTAACTCCTATACTCTCTGCAGCGCCCTGTGAAAAATTTGCTCTAATACCTTGTGTCTGAGCTTTTGAGGATTCGCAAAGCTGCTGTATACTAATGTTATCCTGACACTGAAAGCAAGGAGGTCCCCATGAAAGTTTCCTGTCTGCAGGAAAATCTGGCCAAAGGGTTGGCTATTGCCAGCCGCGCCGTGGCTACCCGCAGTACACTGCCCGTGCTTTCAAACATTCTGATGGCCACAGATGAAGGACGATTGAAATTATCCGCAACCAACCTGGAGATCGGCATTAATTGCTGGATTGGAGCCAAAGTAGAGGAGGATGGGGCCATTACCGTGCCCGCGCGCTTGCTGACGGACTTTGTCAACTCATTACCCCCAGACCGCATTGACATGCAGTTGGTGACGCGCACGCAAACGCTCAGCCTGAAATGCGCCAAGTACGAAGCGAATATCAAGGGCATTGATGCCCAGGAATTTCCCCTGATTCTGGCTTTGAGCGAGGATACAGGGATCACTCTGGAGCCACCCACATTGCGCGAAATGATCAACCAAGTCTCTTTTGCTGCTGCTGTGGATGAAAGCCGTCCTGTGCTTACAGGCGTGTTGGCTGAGCTTGCAGGCACACGATTGACCATGGCTGCTGCAGATGGCTTCCGACTCTCCGTACGCCACACAGAGCTGCCAGGCCCAGTTCCTGAATCGGCCAGTGTGATCATCCCAGCCCGTGCATTGCAGGAACTAGCACGGATTAGCGCGGATGAAGAGAACCCTATTCGTATGACGATAGCGCCCAACCGCAGCCAGGTTTTCTTCCGTATGACCAATATTGATCTGGTATCACAACTCGTAGAAGGCAACTTCCCAGACTACAAACAGATCATACCCAAGAGCTATGCCACGCGCACGGTTGTAGATACAGCGGAGTTTCTGAAGGCAGTGAAAATTGCCTCTTTCTTTGCCCGTGATGCCGCCAACATCATACGACTGCGCATTATGCCTGGAGAGGCAGGTTTGGGTGGGCAGATGACTGTTATGGCAACGAGCGTGGAATTGGGCGACAACCTCACCGAGCTAGACGCTGCGGTAGAAGGCGAACCTATCGAGATTGCTTTCAACGCCAAATATCTTACAGAAGTCCTCAGCGTCATCACCAAGCCACAAGTGGCGTTGGAAACGTCTGCTCCCTCCAGCCCTGGCGTAATCCGACCTGTAGGAGACGAATCCTTCGTGCATGTTGTCATGCCCATGCACATTGCGCGCTAAGAGCACAACATACCGAGCGCTGATAAGCTGCACGGCAGTGCTCAATTGACCTCTGGCGATATGGACAAGCGAGGCGGAGAAAGACCAATCCGTATCATTACCAGTGTTGCGCCTATCCGCATCTGCGATAATGGCGGTTGGACCGATACCTGGTTAGCCCAATATGGTAAAGTCTTCAAAATCGCGGTTGCCCCTTACGTCGAGGTGCAAATCCAAGTCCGCCCTCATATGGCT
>JBMFPM010000195.1:0-4752 GCA_049969135.1 Anaerolineae bacterium | reverse complement strand
ACCCCTCCCCAAAGGGGAGCTTGTCCCCACTAATCCGCCTTTTTCAACACCCTCACTGCTTATTGAAGCCTGTGTTTTACAGCACGGCAACTCCGAGCACCTCACGAGAAAGCTGACATGAGCTTAAAGGGCGGTTCACGTCCCACCCGTGCCGCCCAAGCCTGCTTTGCCACATCATGGACCACCTGCCAGGGTACTCCCGCTTCACGCGCCAGGCGCGCACAATCCTCAAACTCTGGCGTGGCCGCCACTGCCTTGCCATCCAGCAGCTTCACCTTGACCTGCACCTTGCCCCATGGCGTCTCTACCGTCGTTATCATGCGCTCCGCTGCGAAGCGCGGCATGCGCTGCCATCGTAGCCCAAGAGTAGGCGTCTCACGCAGCATCAAAGCGGCAAGCTCCGACATCTGCGCCGGTCTGGCGAGCACTGACAATAGAACACCAGGGCGGTTCTTTTTCATGTAGATCGGGGTACACCAGACATCCAGCGCACCAGCCTCTAACAAAAGCCCTTGGACATAGCCTAGCGCCTGTCCTGTGGCATCATCCAGATTGCATTCGAGGAGCACGACCTCGTCTTCGGAGGAGGACATGCTTTCGAGGACGCTGCCCAGCCATACCCGTACGGCATTCAAGGGAGGCACATGACGTGTGCCAAAGCCATAGCCAACGGCCTCGATCCTCATGGCTGGCTGCTCGAAACGCGCTAATTCAGCAAGCAGAGCAGCTCCTGTCGGGGTGACAAGCTCCACCTCCGCAGCGTGGGGACGTGTCGGCACACGTGCTTCGGCGAGGATATACAGCGTTGCAGGAGCCGGCACCGGTAGAATCCCGTGTTCCGTTTGCACTGTGCCGCCGCCCAGTGGCAGCGTGGAAGCGTAGACTGCCTCCACACCCAGGAGGTGCAACCCGGCAACCACACCAACGACATCTACAATACTATCCACAGCACCTACTTCGTGGAAGTGTACCTCCTCAGGCGCCACATTATGGACGCGTGCCTCCGCTCGTGCCAGCCGCCAAAAGACCGCAGAGGCAGCGCGCTTGACCGCGACAGGCAGCGCGCTGTTCTCTATCAGGCCAAGTATATCTGGGAGATGGCGATGGGGCTGTCCTTCCTCACTATAATGCACCGTGGCTTTGGTGCCCCGTACGCTCTGGCGCACTTCAGTCTCGGCAACGATTTCATAACCTTCAATCGGCAAGCTTGCCAGACAGTCACGCAGTTCTTCCAGTCGCAGGCCTGCATCCAGCAGCGCCCCAAGCAGCATATCGCCACTGGCACCTGAGAAGCAATCGAAGTAAGCGCAACGCATCGTCATTTGCTTTCCATACCCTTTCGAGCCGCTGCTACACGATTGGCGATCATGCCTGCGGCAGCGCCTGCACCGATACCATTATCAATGTTGACCACCACGAGTCCTGGGGAACAGGTTTGAAGCATGGACAGCAACGCAGCCCTGCCACTACCCCCTAGCCCGTAGCCCGCCGAAGTAGGCAAGCCGATCACCGGCACGGGCACCAGTCCTGCAACCACCGAAGGCAGCGCTCCATCCATGCCCGCTGCCACGATGAGCACATCCACCTTCTCTTTCTCCACCATGCTCTGCAGCGGCTCAAACAGGCGGTGCAAGCCTGCCACCCCCACATCATAAGCGGTGAAAACAGTGCAGCCCATTTCGCGACAGATCAACACCGCCTCCTCAGCACGAGGGATATCGGAGGTTCCTGCCGTCAGTATCCCCACTCGTCCACCCGAATCCGGGCAAGACACACCGGGCTTGCGCAGCACGGCAGCGCGTGCCCTCGGATACCATTCCAGACTGGCTTCCTGGCTAAACTCGTCACGGAGACGTGTCTCGAGATCCTCCGAGACGCGACTCAAAATCGCCCTACCCTCGGCGGCGAGGAACTGACGCGCAATCGCCAAGGCTTCCTCTGTGCTTTTGTGTTCGGCGAGGATGACTTCGGGCACTCCTTTGCGCCGTACCCGATCAAAGTCAGGTCGAGCAATACGGCTATTGTCTCCCCACTCCGTCTGATTAGCGCGTGATCGCATCGTTCAGACTCCCACTGCGGTATCCTGTCAGGTCTAATGCAACATACAGGTATCCCAACTCGCGCAGCCTCGCAACAATGCGCTGCCGAGTTCCTTCAGCAAGCACACGCTCCCAGTCTTGGGGCTGGATCTCCAGGCGCGCGATAGGCGGATGATGCCGCACCCGAAACTGGGCTAAACCGACCTCATCGCGCAGAAAACTCTCCGCTAGCTCAATGCGTTGCAATACCTCTGGCGTGATAGCGACGCCATAAGGCACACGCGAAGCAAGGCAAGCCAAAGCGGGCTTACTCCAGGTGGGAAGGCCCATTTCGTGCGAAATGACGCGCACCTCCTCCTTCGTCAATCCCGCTTCCAACAGCGGTGCCCTGGCGCCCATCTCCTTGGCAGCTTGCATTCCCGGCCGGTAGTCTTGCAAGTCATCGGCGTTGCCGCCATAGACCACGTTCTGCAGCCCCTCTTGCTGAGCGATGCACCATAGCTCTCTAAACAACTCTTGTTTGCAGAAGTAACAACGATTGGGCGGGTTGGAAGCGAAACGGGGATCATCCAACTCCTTCGTCTCGATAAAGCGTTGCCGTGCCCCTAGGGCAAGAGCAATCTCCTGCGCATCACGCAACTCGCTCTCCGGATACGTTGCCGAGCGCGCCGTCACCGCCAGCACCTTATCTGGCCCTAGCTCTTCCAGGCAGAGAGCAAGCAGCAATGTGCTGTCTACGCCGCCAGAATAGGCAACAACAACACTGCCTAGCTGGCGGATAAGCTCTCGCACTTGGTTGTGTTTTACCTTAGTCTGCAATTGCTCACTTCCTAAATGCCAATAGGATGATCGTCCATGCCACAGCAGAGACGATGGATACCTAGCGCTGCGAGGTCATGGACAATAGTCTCATGATCAAGGGGCATTATATTGGTAAGAGCGAGGTGTGTCAATAAAAGCTGTACTTGATCAAAAGCAGATTTTCAGATAAAAAACAGGTTCTCCTGGCAATGACCTACTCTCCCAGGGGCTTGCGCCCCAAGTACCATCGGCGCTGGAGGGCTTAACTTCCTGGTTCGGGATGGAACAGGGTGTTTCCCCTCCGCTCAAATCACCAGAAGAACCTGTATTCACCTGATTATAGAAGGACTAGTACCCTAAGAATTGAACAGAATGCTCAAACTTCGTTTGTTGTTCACATTGCGTGAGATTAAGCCCTCGACCATTAGTACGGCTTAGCTCAAGACATTGCTGTCCTTACACATGCCGCCTATCAACCTGGTAGTCTCCCAGGGGTCTTACCTCCTTAACGGAGTGGGTGGCCTAATCTTGGGGCGAGTTTCCCACTTAGATGCTTTCAGCGGTTATCTCTGCCGGGCGTAGCTACCCAGCGGTGCACCTGGCGGTACAACTGGCACACTAGAGGCCCGTCCACCCTGGTCCTCTCGTACTGAGGGCAGCTCCCCTCAAGCCACCTGCGCCCACAGCGGATAGAGACCGAACTGTCTCACGACGTTCTGAACCCAGCTCGCGTGCCACTTTAATCGGCGAACAGCCGAACCCTTGGGACCTTCTCCAGCCCCAGGATGTGATGAGCCGACATCGAGGTGCCAAACACCGCCGTCGATGTGAACTCTTGGGCGGTATCAGCCTGTTATCCCCAGAGTACCTTTTATCCGTTGAGCGATGGCCCTTCCATACAGAACCACCGGATCACTAAGGCCTGCTTTCGCACCTGCTCGACTTGTCAGTCTCGCAGTCAAGCTCCCTTATGCCTTTGCACTCTACGGCTGGTTTCCAATCAGCCTGAGGGAACCTTTGGGCGCCTCCGTTACCTTTTAGGAGGCGACCGCCCCAGTCAAACTGCCCACCTGGCACTGTCCCCACGCCGGATAACGGCCGCGGGTTAGGGCCAAGACCACACCAGGGTGGTATTTCAAGGACGGCTCCACCGAGGCTGGCGCCCCAGCTTCATCGCCTCCCACCTATCCTACACAAGCGTAGCCCTAGCTCAATACCAAGTTGCAGTAAAGCTCCACGGGGTCTTTTTGTCCTGCTGCGGGTAAGACGCATCTTCACGCCTATTTCAATTTCACCGGGTCCCTCGTTGAGACAGCGCCCCAGTCGTTACGCCATTCGTGCGGGTCGGAACTTACCCGACAAGGAATTTCGCTCACCTTTCTCCGCCATTTCTGTACGGAGGTGGACTATATCTTCATCCAGTTGCGGCCTTCAATTCTGCCAAGATCGCTGCGGCTTTGGGCTTGTCCTTCCGATTCATCTCCATCGCAATCGCGATGATTCGCTGGAGACCTTCCGGATGGA
The DNA here is from genome assembly GCA_049969135.1 of Anaerolineae bacterium. Classification (GTDB taxonomy): domain Bacteria; phylum Chloroflexota; class Anaerolineae; order UBA2200; family UBA2200; genus JACIWX01. The sequence goes on along the minus strand of JBMFPM010000195.1, from coordinate 388 downwards.
GGTGCTCGCCCTCCTGCATCAGCCTGATGATGTCGCGGAACTTCAGAAAGTCCAGGTGCTTCTTTGTTTTCAGCGGATGCTGCTCAAAGAAAGCGACGACCTTCATCAGGGATTTGAGTCCACGGATGCGTAGCTCGTAGCGGTCATCGTGATTTCGCCTCACAACGCCTGCGCGGAAGAACCGCTTGAGCGCATAAAGCACATTCACGTCCCGCTCGTGTTGCACGATCCGAAACTCAGGGAGCACCTGATACCCCACGGGCATTTCGGGTTGGCGGTTGATGCCGACGAAGAAGCAACCTTCTCCGTCCACAAAACCGACCACCCACTCGGCAGAAAGATCCATTCTCCGCTTCCCTCATCTGGATGCCTGGCGTATAGTCTCTGA
>JBMFPM010000194.1:3059-4761 GCA_049969135.1 Anaerolineae bacterium | reverse complement strand
CTTGTTGTCCGAGATGCCTTATGTACGGGCGCTGCGTTGGGTTCGAGACCGGAGTCGAGCCAGCTTGCGTGCCGAACTGAACGCCATTGCATACGGACCAAAGCTCGCGCCACGCCCTCTCCTCTTGTTGTACGGAGCAGAAGATCGCTTGGTAAACAAGACGCCTGCGGAGGCTTGGCAAGCACAACAAGTGGCTTCTTTCGAAGTGATCGAGGGTGCAGGCCACTTTGATATAGTAACGCATTCAGTGGCGTCGCAAGTCTTGATACAATGGTTAAAGGAGCATCTGTAGACGAATGGCTATAGATTGGGTTCTGTTCCGACTTCTCAACGGGCTGGCAGGCCGTTCGCCTGTTCTAGATTTCGTTGTCCAAATACTCATGAATGATTATGCGTTGACAACGGCGATGGTGTTAGTGCTGTTTGCCCTGTGGTTTAGCGGCTGGACGCCGGAAGCGCGAGAGCAGAATCAGCGCGCCGTGCTCTCGGCTATTGTAGCTGTCTTGTTAGCCAATCTCATCGTCAAGGCATGCAACCTGGTTTTCTACCGACCACGCCCATTTGCCTACCATGAAGTGACACTGCTATTCTACCATCCATCGGATTCTTCGTTCCCCAGCAACGCGGCCACCGTTGGCTTCTGTTTCGCAGCTTCTATCTGGCTATTTAACCGCAAGGCGGGTTTCCTTTTGTATATTCTTGCCTGTTTGTTGGCTCTGTCACGGGTGTGTGGGGGCGTACATTATCCCAGCGACATTCTGGGTGGGCTGCTGATCGGCACCTTTTCCGCATGGTTCGTGGTCAGGAAATTACGCTTCCTAGACCGCCTGTGGACAACGTTTATCGCCTGGCTACGGCACTGGTTATTGGCTTGAGGCATGAGCTAAGCAAGATGGAGAATGAGATCATCCACGTAACTGGCAGCACACAAGAGGAAAAACGCAATAAGGTTTTCTTCAGACCCGACGGGAAGACGGTCACGGTGCCTGAAGGGACACTGCTCAGCGACGCCATAGCTCAGGCTGGCATCCGTTTTAACTTGCCCTGTGGTGGCCAAGGGCGCTGCGGTCGCTGCAAAGTCGTGGTGGAAAAGGGTGAAGTCAAGCGGCGCAGCACAAGCCGCTTGACTGCAGTGGAGCTAGAACAGGGTTACGCCTTGGCTTGCCAGACGATGGTTTCTGGCGACCTGCAGGTCTTTATTCCGCCACAAGAAGCTATCCTGCGCCGCTTGCCCAGTGAGAAAGCTGCTGCTGAGATTCCGACCTTGCCTGTGGAATGCGATTGGCAGAGCCATCCCATAGTGCGCAAGTTTTTCCTCACGATAGAGCCACCCAGCCTCTCCGATAATACCACCGATTTCGAGCGGCTACAGCGCGAATTGGCAAAGCAATACAACATCAGGAATATCGTGGCTAGCCTGCCAATGCTGCGCAAGCTGGCACGCACGTTACGCGAATCAGAGGGAGAAGATGGTAGTTGGCAGGTAACGGCTGTGCTCGAAATGGGTTCCTGGCTGGATGAGGACGCCCCACCGCGTTTGATAGACCTACGCCCAGGAGATCGCACGGGGCGTACCTTAGCAGTCGCTGTGGATATTGGCACGACTACCAATGTGGTATACTTGGTGGATCTAGCCAGTGGCAAATTCATTGACAGCGCGGCAGCTTATAACGCGCAGATATCCTGCGGCGAAGACATCATC
>JBMFPM010000194.1:0-3049 GCA_049969135.1 Anaerolineae bacterium | reverse complement strand
CTCGCGCATCCTTTATGCCAGGAAAGAAGGCGGGTTGGAACACCTGCAAAGGCTTGTCGTCGGAACCATTAATGAGCTGTTGCATGAATTAGCAGAACGCAACGGGATTGACTGGAGCGAAATTTATGCCATGACCGTTGCCGGCAATACCACGATGATCCACCTGTTCCTGGCACTCGACCCATCATTCATTCGGCTGGAGCCATATATCCCCACCATCAACCATCCACCGCCCGTGCGCGCTTCTGAGCTGGGGATCCATATCTGCCCTGAGGCGCCAGTGGATTGCCTGCCTGGTGTAGGAGCTTATGTGGGCGGAGACATCACAGCAGGTGTGCTCAGTTCTGGCATGTTCCAAACAGATAAATTGACCCTTTTCATCGACGTTGGTACCAATGGCGAGATTGTATTGGGCAATGCGGATTGGCTAATTTGCTGCGCTTGCTCTGCAGGGCCCGCTTTTGAAGGCGCTGGTGTTCATTCTGGTATGCGCGCCACAGTGGGTGCTATCGAAGAAGTATGGATCAACGCCCAAACCTATGAGCCTACCTACCAAGTCATCGGCGATGTGCCACCACGAGGTATCTGCGGCTCAGCAATGATCTCGCTCCTGGCAGAAATGTTCATCACGGGCATCATAGACAAATCGGGCCGTATCAACCGCAACCTCAATACGCCGCGCGTAAGGGTAGGGGAGCATGGCCCGGAGTATGTGGTGGCATGGGCTAAGGAGACGCAGGATCAAAAAGAAGACATTGTGCTGACCGAGGTAGATATCTCTAATCTCATCCGAGCTAAGGGAGCCATCTATGCCGGTTTCTCCGTGTTGACTACTAGCGTGGGTATTGATTTGGCTGACGTAGAGCAAGTGCTCATCGGCGGTGCTTTTGGCAAGTACATTGACGTCGAAAAGGCAATTCAGATTGGCTTGCTACCTGACATGCCTTGGGAGCGTTTCAAGTACTTGGGCAATACCTCTGTCCTGGGGGCTTTTACTGCCCTGCTCTGTCGAGACATGCGGCGTGAAGTGGTCGAGATTGCCCGGAAAATGACCTATTTAGAGCTTAGTGCCGACAACCGTTTCATGGAACAGTTCACATCGGCTCTATTCCTGCCGCACACGGACATTACCGCTTTCCCTTCCGTGATGCGTTTGCTGAAAGAACAAAAGAGAACATAGCCCTGCGAGCTATCGCAAATGTGGTATTATTTATAGAGCAAAATGTCTATATGCTGGCATTTGAATCCATGAGGAGAGCAGAATGACCATGACTATTGCAGTCGCTGGAAAGGGTGGCACAGGCAAGACCACCTTTGCAGCGTTGCTGATTAAATACATACGCAGCCAAAACCTAGGCTATATCCTAGCGATCGATGGAGATCCTAGCGCTAACCTGAACCTGGTGCTAGGCATGGAGCTCCCGGATACCATTGGCCGCATCCGTGAGGATACGCTGGCGCAGGTCAGTGCGGGCCGTTACGATTCCTCTATCCCCAAAGCAGACTTTTTTGAGTACCGCATCAACAAAGCTCTGGCCGAAGGGGATAGGATAGACCTGATTGCCATGGGCCGTCCGGAAGGCCCTGGCTGCTACTGTGCCGCAAACAGCATCCTGCGCAGCGTGATTGACCGCCTAGGCAATCAGTATGATTTTGTGGTGATAGACAACGAAGCCGGGTTGGAGCACATCAGCCGCCAAACGACGCGCGATGTGGATAAGCTGTTCATCGTTACGGATATGACCATGCGTGGCATTGCTGCTGCTGGGCATATCGTACGCCTCATCAAGGAATTGGGCACACGAGTTCACGAAACGTACCTGGTGCTCAATCGAGCGGACGAGGATATCCCATCATTCATGAGAGAAGAGATCGAACGGCTTGGCTTGAATCTCATTGGCACGTTGCCGCAGGACAAGACGATCGCAGAATTCGACCTGACCGGCAAGCCACTGATCGAGATTAGCGAAGAAACACCCATTTACAAGGCAGTAGCAGAAATTGCTGTCAAAGCGGGCATTCGTTGAGCAGTGAGTTTAGCAATTTCAATAACACTGTTTCTCATCCAAGACACGTAATACGGAACACGCAACACGTAACACATAAGAAAAAGGAGGATCACATGCTGATTATCGGCGAGAATATCCACATCATCTCCCCAAAGGTAAAGGCTGCCTTCGAGACCCAGGATAGCAAATTCATCCAGGAGCTAGCCTTGCGGCAGGTCCAGCACGGCGCAGATATGCTCGACCTGAACATTGGGCCACAGAGGAAGCGCGGCGTAGAGGTGATGGAGTGGATTGTGGACGCGGTCCAGGAAGTTACGGATGTGCCGCTGTCTCTGGACACCACCAATGCTGCGGCGATTGAGGCTGGCCTGAAACGGGTCAAGCGTCAGGCGATGATCAATTCCACCTCTGCTGACCCCGAGCGGCTGGAGACCATCATGCCATTGGCAGCCAAGTACAATGCCAAGATCGTCGCTCTGACCATGGGCAAATCGGGCATTCCCACGACCGCCGAAGCACGCGTAGAACTGGCGATGGAGGTGCTGATTCCCAAAGCCATGGAGCTGGGCATCCCCATGTCCGATTTGTACCTCGATCCATTGGTACTCACAGTCAATGGGACACAAGAGCACGCGCCGCACACGCTGAATGCGGTGCGCTTCTTCAAGCAACTCACCGATCCACCACCCATGACCGTAGTCGGCTTGTCCAACATCTCCAACAGCGTTCCGACGGAGAACCGCAGCCTGATAAACCGCACCTTCCTGGTCATGCTGATGGCCGCTGGCCTGGATGCCGCCATTGCCGACCCGTTGGATGAGAAGCTGAACCAATACATGCGCATTGTGGAGCAGCGTGATACAAGCACGGGCTTGGGCAAACTGCTCGTGACGCTCTACGACAAGACAGCGGCAATGGAGGAGCTAGAACCTTCCGATGTGGACATGAGCGATCCAGAGCAGGTGGCTGTCTGGAAGACGGTGCAAATCCTGTACAACAAGGTTATCTACGCGCATTCATATCTACGCATGTAATGGTAG
>JBMFPM010000193.1:0-4781 GCA_049969135.1 Anaerolineae bacterium | reverse complement strand
ATAGCCGACCGTGTAACAGTGTTGCGCGACGGAAAGAATGTGGCCACTGAAAAGACGTCAAAAGTGGATGTCAATACGCTAATTAAATGGATGGTAGGGCGTGAAGTCCGTACCCTGTTCCCCAAAGAGGAGAGTCAGCGAACCCGTGAGGCCTTGCGAGTTAAGGGGTTAACGCGTAAGGGAGTGTTGCACGATATCAATTTTACTGCGTACGGGGGGGAGATTCTAGGCATTGCTGGCCTAATAGGAGCAGGCCGCACAGAACTGGCCCGTGCGATTTTTGGAGCAGATCCGATTGATGCCGGGGAGATTTATGTGCAAGGGAAGCGGGTGTATATCAAATCGCCCCGAGATGCGATCAATCACGGAATAAGCCTTCTTACTGAGGATCGAAAAGGCCAGGGCCTAGTCCTGGTGATGCCGGTCAAAGACAATATCTTGTTGGCAGCCCTTGATAAAGTATCACGTGGCTTGTTGATTAACGGTGCCAAAATGAACAGGCTAGCGGGGGAATACGTGGCCAACCTTGATATCAAGACTCCAAACTTGGATCGTGCAGTCAAGTTTCTTAGCGGAGGCAACCAACAGAAAGTGATCTTGGCCAAGTGGCTGTGTAAGGGAGCCAAGATATTCATTTTTGATGAGCCCACCAGGGGGATAGATGTTGGGGCTAAGGTGGAAGTACACCGATTGATGAGCCATCTTGCCCGAGAGGGGGCTTGTGTAATTATGATTTCTTCTGAATTACCTGAAATCCTGGGCATGAGCGATCGGATCCTTGTCATGAGAGAAGGGCGTATCGTTGCCCAATTGGATCGTAGTGAGTCGACCCAGGAGAAAATCATGGCCTATGCTACGGGAGGAATAAAAGGTGACACCGAACACGACGAGTGGTTCAGAAACAGCAGTGCGAGCACAGCCTAAAGCGAAAGTTGTTGCTTTGCCGTTACGCATCTTACAATCTGTTTTTTCTGGTTTTGGGATCTTCTTAGCCCTGCTTGCTCTCTCTGCAGTAGTGGCTTTTCTCTCTCCTTATTTCCTGACGGTAACCAATCTCCTTAACGTGGCTTTGCAGGCTTCCATTAATGCCATAGTAGCTGTGGGCATGACCTTTGTAATTACTTCTGGGGGTATTGATCTTTCCGTTGGTTCGATTGTGGGATTTGCGGGCATGATCGTGGCCGACGCTTTGGTTAAAGGTTTTGGTATGCCGGTGGGAGTAACGGTTGGGCTAGTCGTTGGCTTATTATGTGGTTTCATCAATGGTTTACTGATCGCAAAGACAAAATTGCCGCCGTTTATTGTAACCCTGGGCTCTATGGGCATCTTGCGCGGTTTGGCCCTGATCTACCACCAGGGCAGGCCTATCTACGGATTGCTGAAACGAGATGTGATACAAATAGCGGGTTATGTCGGGATTGTGCCCAAACCAGTCATTATAGCTGCAGTGGTGGCTATCCTCGCTCATTTCATTTTCCGTCATACGAAGATTGGTGAATATGCTATTGCGATTGGTGGCAATGAGGAAGCGGCCCGTCTGTCAGGTATTCATGTAGACCTGTACAAGGTGATTATCTACAGTTTATGCGGAATGCTGTGTGGACTAGCTGGTACGGTCTTGACAGCGCGCCTCTATGCAGCAGAGCCAATTGCTGGAACAGGCTACGAACTTGATGCCATTGCCGCTACAGTTATGGGAGGCACCAGCCTGAAGGGAGGAGAGGGCACTATTGTAGGTACTATTATCGGTGCTATGATTATGAGTATATTGCGCAATGGTCTGAATTTGCTCAACGTGCAGTCCTACTACCAGCAAGTAATCATCGGCGCAGTGATTATCTTAGCCGTGATTATGGATCAAATGAGAAAGGGATAGCCCGTGATAATCAAGCTTGCTCCTTCCTTAATGTGTGCTGATCTGCGCCGTTTGGGCGAGCAGGTGCATGAATTAGATGAAGCAGGAGTGGATCTATTTCACTTTGATATTATGGATGGGCATTTTGTGAACAACTTTGCCTTGTCGCCCATGCTTCTTGCTGCCTTACGTGATATCACTAAGCTACCTTTTGAAGCTCATTTAATGATTTCTAACCCAGAAAAGTATCTGGAAGATGTAGCGAAAGCAGGAGCAAATATTATCACGGTCCAAGTCGAGGTGTGCAATAGGCTCTATCAAGTTACGTCCAAGATCAGGGAGCTGGGTTGTGTGCCAGCTCTAGCGGTTAACCCTGCTACTCCCTTGTGTTTTCTAGAGCATATACTACCTGAAGTGGGAATGGTAGTGCTTATGACTGTGGATCCTGGCTTCGCAGGACAAAAGTTCATTCCAGCGGTTGTGCCTAAAATTCGCCAACTGCGCAAGATAACTCAAGAAATGAACTTGGATATTGACATCATGGTGGATGGCCAGATTAATCGTCGAACGATTTCCACTGTCGTAGAGGCTGGAGCCAATGTGCTCGTTCTAGGCACGTCGGGATTGTTCAGTCTGCCGGGGTCCTTTCAGGATAACATACGTGCTATCCGTGCACAGGCAGAAACTGCCTTGCGCGAAACGGTGGGTTGAAGGTGGCGTGTACCAAACAGGGATGTGGCGCTCGTTATGCAATTAGTTTAGATGTGGGTGGTACACTCACGAAAGTGGCCGTTGTAGATGCTACTGGCCAGATTGTCCAACGTTTGCAGGCACCCAGTGCACGCGACATTCCCAGAGATAGGGTGCCGGAGCACGTTGTGCAAATTGTTCACAAAATAATAGGAATCTCTGGGCTAAGCAGGGAGCAGATCGTTGGTGCCTGCGTTGGTATTCCTGGTGTGATTGATCGACGCACAGATCTAGTCGTCTCGTGTCCGAACTTAACCAATTGGGAAGGCTTGCCTCTTGCGAAACTGGTGCAAGAGAAATTGGGTATTCCTACGTATCTCGAAAAGGATGCCAATGAGGCTGCTCTTGGAGAGCACTGGCTGGGTGCAGGTCAAGGCATTGATGATTTGATTTGTTTCACTATTGGCACAGGCATTGGCACAGGGATTATCTTGAATGGACAATTGTACCGTGGTTCAACAGGCGGTGCTGGTGAGATTGGTCACATCATTGTAGACAAGGATGGCCCCCTGTGCACATGTGGAAACCGCGGCTGCTTAGAAGCTGTTGCTTCAGCCAGAGCGATCGCTGAGAAAGGCAGTAAGGCTGTTGAACATGGCGAACTAACCATAATGCGTAAATTGAGCAATGGTGATCCGAAAGCTGTAACCACGGAGATGGTTTTCCGCGCTGCTCGTGCTGGTGACCAAGTGGCGCAACGGATCCTCGATGAAGCTCTTACTTACCTGGGGGTAGGAGTTACAAGTATTGTCAACGTTTTCAATCCCGCGATGATCATCCTAGGCGGTGGTGTTGCACAAGCAGGTGAGCAATTATTGGCTCCCGTGCAACAGATCGTGCGGCAACGAGCACGGCGTCTGTTGGCTGAACATGTCCAAATTGTTTTGTCAAGGCTTGGCAACGACGCTGGCGTGATTGGCGGAGCCTACTTGGTATTCCAAGCTCGAGGGATTATATCCTGTTGAAAGGAGGTGATGCATAGGTTTCATAGCATTAAGCCTTATTAGTGAAGAAAGATTTTTACACCAAAATCTAGAGAATAAGAGGGAGGGAAAGATGAAAAGCGTATTGAACAAGATACTGGTTTTGGCAGTAGTACTGGCTCTGGTAGTGGGTTGTGCGCCGCAACCGACACCTACACCGACGAAGGTGCCACCAACGGCTGCACCGACACAGGCGCCACCAACAGCTGCGCCGACACAGGTGCCACCGACACCAGTGCCTCCTACACCTGCACCCAAGGTATACAAGATCAAGGCGATTGAGAAGACCTTGATCAATGAGCACTGGCAGTTCATGAAGGCTGGCTATGAGTTTGCGGCTCAGAGGTATGGGGTAGAGATTGAGGTTGGCTCTGTGCCTACTGAGGCGGATACAGCAGCTCAGTTGGCCTTGCTGGAGTCCTGGTTGACGATGGGCGTAGATGCGTTATGTGTTTCGCCCATTACGCCGAACAACTTGAACCCGGCGTTGGCCAAGGCTTCCGAGATGGGGATTCCGATCATCAATGTGGATGAGCTGATACCTGAGGATGTGGCGAAGGAAGCGGGGATCAAGATTGCCACGCGCATAGCCTCGAACAACTACTATGCTGGGGTGCTGGCTGGGAAGTACATGTTGGATCATCTGCAGCCAGGGGCGAAGGTAGCGGTGATCGAGGGGATGGCGGGCAATGTATCAGGGATGAGTCGGCGTGATGGTTTCCTGGACACGGTGAAGGACAAGTTGAATGTAGTTGCTAGCCAGCCGGGGAACTGGGATCGTGCTTTGGCGAACAGCATTACGACGAACATTCTGCAGGCGAATCCCGATCTAGCGGGTCTGTACTGTGCCAATGACACGATGGCCTTAGGTGCAGCGGAGGCGATTGCTGCTGCGGGCAAGGAAGGCAAGATTATCTTGATTGGTACGGATGCCATTCCTGAGGCGAAGGAAGCGGTGAAGGCTGGCCGCATGACGGGCACGGTAGCGCAGTTCCCGTTTGAGATGGGAGTGCTTGCGGTAGAGGCAGCGATCAAGGTTTTGGAGGGTCGTCCGGTTGCTGACCGCATTGACGCTCCAATCAAACTGCTGCTCAAAGAGGATGTGGAGAAGCCTGCTCCTCCTGCACCGCCAGTCAAGCCCAAGGTATACAAGATCAAGGCGATTGAGAAGACCTTGATCAATGAGCACTGGC
>JBMFPM010000192.1:0-4827 GCA_049969135.1 Anaerolineae bacterium | reverse complement strand
CCACAGCGATTTCAATGCCCAAGTTATCACGGTACATGGCTACGATTGCTTCAATCACCGGAGGAAGTTGCCCATCACGCCCACTGATGCTGAGCGTTATGGGCGGCAAACGACCTACTTCCCCATATTCAGATTCAGCAATGAGTTGCTTTGCGCGTTGTGGATCATAACTGAGCAGGGATGCCGGTCGCTCATAGTCAGGCATACCGGGAGGTATAATGCCTTGCGCTGGCATTCTCATCCCTTTCCACACTACATCGCAAATCTTTTTTCGGTCAATAGCCAATGAAAATGCCTGGCGGACCTTCGCATCATCAAAAGGCGCTTGCCTTACATCAAAAGCTAAATATTGTATATCCAATTGTGGAACAATTGACAATTCCTCGTACAAGGGATTGCTTGGATCGCGCACGCGCTCAATATCTGCGGGGCCTACGCCTACGATATCGAGCTCTCCGTTTTCGTACATACTCATCGGCGATCCACCAGAAAGCATGAAGATTACCTGCGCTAGCTTGGGCTTGCCACGATGGTAATACTCATTGCGCTGCAATACAATCCGTTGGTCGCTGTATTCCTGCAATTTGAATGGCCCCGTGCCATTCGGTTGCTTGAGCCAATCCGGTTGATCAACCGTTCTGCGATCCACCACAAATGCGGTGGAATAGGTTAGTTTAGACAAGAAATACGCCTTCGGCGCATCAATGGTGATCCGCAACGTATGCTCATCTAGTACTTGAACGCCGCGGATCTCACTTGCCCTGCCCTCCAGCTTTTCCTTGGCGCCTATAATATCGCTGAGATAGACCCCTGCTACCGTAGAGCCAGTACGCGGGTCACAAGCCCGTTCTAAGGAGTACTTGATGTCATCGGCAGTTACCAGACGCCCGTTGTGAAAGCGTGCCCCCTCGCGTAGAAAGAATGTGTATGTCTTCCCATCCTCGCTGACTTCCCAACGCTCAGCCAGATCCGGCACTACTTCAAGTTTCTCATCCAATGTCACCAGCCCACCAAAGATCTCTACCACGTATTCTGCGGATGTCGCATCCACAACCAACGCCGGGTCCAGGGTCAGCGGTTCACTGCCGAAAAGGCGCAATGTGCCGCCAGTGGAAGGCACAACGGGCACCGTACCAGAACGCGACACAGAACGGTACAAAAACCACCCTGCTGCTACACAGCCAAGACACAGAGCCAATACAAGAAAAAGCAGCAGGGGCACAAGCACCAAAACAGGCCAGCGATTTTTTGACATCCTTAGCTAATACTCAAAAGAATCTGTCCCTGCTCTGCATGGAATAGAGGGACAGTTGAACTATTCTGCTGCCAATCCCGTTGTGCCAGGGGCAATGCTCCGGGCAATCCCGCAATGCCATACTGACACTAACTCGTGCCCTTCATCTTGGGATCGAGCGCATCGCGCAAGCCGTCGCCTAGGAAGTTGAAGGCAAACATGGTCAGCGACAAGGCCAAAGCCGGGAACAATACCATGTGCGGATAGGCACGGATGGACTGCGCCCCTTCGGAAATCATCGCCCCCCAGCTTGGCGTTGGCGGGTCTACGCCCAGGCCAATGAAACTGAGGAACACTTCTGTATTGATATAGCCTGGGATAGCCAGCGTTTCTGCTACAATGCATGGGCCAATGATGTTGGGCAGAATATGACGCACAATAATACGGATATCACTCGCCCCGATCATGTGCGCCGCTTCAATGAACTCTTTTTCTTTCAGCGACAAAATCTGCCCCCGCGCCAGCCGTGCCATGCCCATCCAGGCGGTGATGCCAATGCCCATGAAGATGAACAGCATTCCGCCACCTTGTAGGCCCAGGATGCGGTCTACCACACGGTTCACTTGGTTGAAAGTATAGGCTACTGTCCCGGGTTCTACTTTCGCAAAGGTGGATTTAAAGAACGCCATCATCAAGATAATCAGCAACATTGTTGGAAAAGCGTACATAATGTCCACAATGCGCATCATAATATTATCCACCTTGCCGCCGTAGTAGCCTGAGATACAGCCATAGACCAAGCCAATGACCAGCGCGGTGATGGCCCCCATAAATCCGACAGGCAGCGAAACACGCGTGCCATAAATCAGCCGGCTGAGCATGTCGCGCCCAAGGTAATCGGAGCCGAGCAGGAATTTGGAACTCGTCTTGGCGTAGGCGGAGATGTTCCCTGGCAATAGGCCAATCAACCACTTAGGGACAGTATAAGCTTCCGCCGAGTCACCTTTAGCATAATGGTAAGGAGCAATCACGGGGGCCAGGATTGCGGTAAGGATCAACAGGATCACAACAATCCCGCCCAAGACCGCTGCTCGGTTTCGTATTAGCCGATTCCACGCATCTAACCACAGGTTTGCCGGCTTGCCCTGCCGCTCGCTCATGCGCAGGGCTGCTTTCTGTTGTGCGGTTAATTCTTGTGTTGCCATATGCTCACAACCTCACGTGTACCGAATCCGCGGATCCAGGAAGGCATAGGTGATGTCTACCGCTAGGTTAGCAATAACCAGAAATACGGCGTAAAGCAAGATCGTACCCATCACCACTGGATAATCGCGATTGGTGATACTAGTAATGAAATACTTGCCCATCCCCGGTATGGCAAAGATCTGTTCAATCACGAACGTGCCTGTTACCAACACGGCAAACATGGGCCCAAGGATCGTCGCCACCGGAATAAAGGCATTTTTCAGAGCATGACGGATCATCACGGCGCGTTCAGTTAACCCCTTGGCCCGTGCCGTGCGGATGTAATCCTCGCGGATTACCTGCAGCATGCTTGCGCGTGTCAAGCGCGCAATAATGGCTGACTCGCGCATGCCTAGGGCGATAGAAGGCAGGACCATTTTGGCTGGTGTGCCCCAACCAGCTACGGGGAACCACCGTAGCGTGAGGGCGAAGATCAATATCAGCAAGGGACCTAGCACAATGCCTGGCACGGAGACACCAAAGATGGCCACCGCCATGCCCAAATAATCCCAGAACGAGTTCTGTTTCAACGCTGCTAGAATGCCCAAGGGAATTCCGATGCCCAGGGCGATAAGCATAGCAAAAACGCCCAACTGCGCTGATATGGGCAGATGGTCGCGAAAAATATCATTTACCCTACGGCTGCGCGAGGAATACACCGGTCCAAAATCGAAGCGCAGGAGAATGTCGCTCATATACTTCACGTATTGCTTCCAGACCGGTTGATCCAGCCCATAGTATTTGTTCAGGTTCGCAATAATCTCAGCGGGCAACGCTTTCTCACGGTCAAACGGGCCGCCTGGAACAGCATGTGCCATTGAGAACGTGATTACTGAGATGAAAAACAGTACAGGGATCATCCACAGCAACCGACGCACAATATAACGGAACATCAAACCCTCCTATCGGTGAATAGTATCCCAATTTAGATTATTTTATATCCAAAATTCTGAAAGGTCAAATTTTGTCAGGAGAATGTAAGTCGTTAGCCCAACGTGGTTCCTGAAGATCTTTGCAAGGCTGCTCAACGTCTTGCGGTGCTTGATTCACTATGCAATTCGACGTCAGTCCTTAGCAAGGCCCAGAGTGACAACCGCACTGGCTTTGCCACCAGACTGGTATTTGTACTGCGCAAACTTGACTAGTAACGATAAATATGATAAGATAGCCCACCAAGCAGGCGCTCTCATAGCAATATGGGAAGGATTACGCGCCAAAATCATCGTGACGAGAGGTGGAAACGAGATAAGCAGTAGAGAACACCGCATCAATGAGGCGATTACTGCCAGCGAGGTGCGACTGGTTGACGAAACAGGCAAGCAGATGGGAGTATATCCTATCCGGGAAGCCCTGCGTATTGCGCAGGAACGGGATATGGATCTGGTTGAAGTTGCCCCTGCTGCCAATCCGCCTGTGTGCCGTCTGTTAAACTATGGCAAGTTCATTTATGAGCGGACAAAGAAGGAGAGGTTAGCCCGTAAAAGCCAACGCACGGTGGAAATTAAGGAAATCCGTATGCACCCCAAGATCGGTGCCCATGACCTCGCGTTCAAAACCAGGCGCGTGCGTGAGTTCCTCGCTGATGGGGCAAAGGTGCGGTTACGGGTGCGTTTTCGTGGGCGTGAGCGGAGCTATCCCGAGATCGGACGAGACCTGCTGGAGCGGATGGCTGCTGATCTCGCGGATGTAGCCACAGTTGAGCAAGCACCAACGATGGAAGAGGGAGCAAGCAGTGTATTCCTATTGCTGGCACCCAAACCATCTGCCCGTCGTTCAGAAAGCCAACAGTCGACAGCCGCAGAAAAGCCCAGAAGCGATGAGAGTGCATACAGAGCGACAGAATAAGCTACAGTTCAGGGAGGTGAATGCTCGGTGCCGAAGATGAAAACACACAAAACCACGGCCAAACGCTTTCATGTGACTGGCACGGGTAAGATTATGCGGCTCAAAGGCCATCGCAGCCATTTGCGGCGCAGAAAAGCCAAGCGCGTCCAACGCCTATATGACCGCAAGCTCGAAGTGGAAACAAGAGGCGAGAAGGCGCGCATTAAGCGTCTTGTGCCATACTTGAAATAGCAACAGCTCTACGAAAGGAATTTTTAAGGAAGGAGGTTTTGGGATTGCCTAGAGTAAAGAGGGGAGTGCCGGCCCACAAGCGGCATAAGAAAGTATTGAAATTTACCGCCGGGCAGCGGGGAAGCAAGCATTTGCTATACAGGCGGGCTAATGAAGCGCGTATGAAATCGCTCTGGTATGCCTATCGCGATCGTCGAAACCGCAAGCGCGATTTTCGTCGTCTTTGGATTGTGCGCATCAATGCTGCTGCTCGCCTTTGTGGAACGACCTAT
>JBMFPM010000191.1:0-4841 GCA_049969135.1 Anaerolineae bacterium | reverse complement strand
AGGAGCGTTTCCTCCAGACGCTAGATGTCGGCATAAACCTGCTGGACCAGATCATCGCGGGGCTTAAGAAGAGCAACCAGACGGTTATCCCGGGAGACAAAGCATTCCGCCTTTACGATACGTATGGCTTCCCGCTGGATCTAACGCGAGATGTAGCGAAGGAACACAACTTGACCGTGGACGAAGCGGGTTTCCGCGCTGCGCTGGAGGCACAGCGCGAGCGCGCGCGGGCCGCGCAGCGTTTTGAAATGGGTCAGGAAGAAGAACTGTACCGCAATATGGGTTTGTCAGCCACCCAATTTGTCGGTTATGAGATGACACGATGCCAGGCTCAAGTCCTGGCCCTGGTCAGAGATGGCCAAGTGCAGGAAGAGGTCGGACCAGGGCAAAAGGTGCAAGTAGTATTAGACCGCACTCCGTTCTACGGTGAAAGCGGTGGGCAAGTGGGTGATACCGGCGTTATTATCGGACCGCGAGGCCGCATCCAGGTGCAAGATACTCGTCATCCCTTGCCTGAGCTGACAGTACATTATGGCCAGGTGGTGGAGGGCGTGATCACTGTAGGAGAGCAGGTCGAGGCTCAAGTAGACGAGGAGCGACGCCTGGATATCGCGCGCAACCACACGGCAACGCATTTGCTGCATCGTGCATTGCAAAAAGTTCTGGGAGCGCATGCCCTACAGGCCGGTTCACTCGTAGCGCCGGACCGTCTGCGCTTCGATTTCACCCATCTACAGCCCGTATCAGATGAGGAATTGCGTAAGATCGAACAAGAGGTTAATGCTGCCATCCGAGCAGATATGCTGGTGGTAGGGTGCGTTACCACCTTTAAACAAGCTCGGGCAAGCGGAGCGATGGCTCTCTTCGGCGAGAAATATGGCGATACCGTGCGTATGATCAGCGTGGGAGATGGCTACAGCCGTGAGCTTTGCGGTGGCACCCACTTGCAGCGTACAGGACAAATTGGCTTTTTCCATATCCTCAGTGAATCCAGCGTAGGCGCAGGCCTGCGTCGCATCGAGGCGGTGACCGGACGCGCGGCAGAAGCATGGGTAAACCAGCAACTCGATATCCTGGCCGAAGCAGCAGCTACATTGCAGTGCCGACCTGCTGAACTGGTACAAAAAGCGCGAGAGTTGATGGAGCAACTACGCGAACAGCAGCGTGAGATCGCACAGTTGCGCAATCAGGTGGCGCGCGAGAATGTGGCGCGCCTGTTGGAGCAGGTCAAGTATGTCTCTGGTGTGCAGGTCCTGGCCGCCCAAGTGGATGCCAACAGTATTGAGCATTTGCGAGAGATGATTGACCTTGCACGCGAGGGTCTGCGCCAATACGCAGAACGTTCTGGCCAAGAAGTATCAGGCTTCGTGATCGTGTTGGGCTCCATCATCGAAGGGCATCCCAGCTTGGTGGCAGCGCTAGCTCCAGAATTGGTCAAGCAAGGGCTGCATGCTGGCAAGTTGGTAGGAGAAATTGCTAGAGCGATGGGCGGTAGCGGCGGCGGACGCCCCGAGATGGGCCAGGCCGGCGGCGGTGATGTCGGCAAGATGAAGGAAGCCCTTGCCCTGGTAGAACAAAAAGTCAAAGAGAAGTTGGCATCCAAGTAACCCTGGGAAGCCGATTTCCGCACGTGAGTTATTGATGCAAGTCATTGAGCTTCAAGGCAACGAGAATATTGCGGTCATTCGTAACCTCCTGGAGCAGGCTACTGACCAGGAGGTAGTGCTCTTTGTGCCTCGGGGATGCGAGGTGCTCGAGAGAAACGAAGTCAACCTGAGACTATTGCGCCGCTGGGCTGATAATTTGGCTCTGCACCTTGCTCTGGTCATTGAAGATAGGGGCACGCATGTCATGGCTCGGCAAGCAGGGTTTGTCTTGCTACCCTCTATTGCCAAAGCTCAGCAAGCCAACCTGCGCCTTTTGGAACGCCGCAAGCGCCGTTTAGGAGGTTTGCCACCACGCCCCAGCCTTGTCGTACCACTCGCCCAACCGCCACGACAGATACTGAGCAGAGCTGCCCGGCGCCCCGCCTCACGTATCTTGGCTGGCACCCTGGTCAGTTTGCTGGCCTTCCTGACCCTCGCGCTAACTGTGCTGCTTATCCTCCCAAGCGCAACCATAACCCTTACACCAGTGAGCGAGCCTGTAGAAGCCTCTATGGAAATCGTCGGTGTGGCTGGATTGAAAGAGATAAATTACGGCCTGGCTGAAGTACCGGCACGCTTGGTTTCTGTCGAACGTGAGGGCAGTGATAAAATTGCTGCCACAGATCGGCGGGATGTCCCGGATGCCCACGCACAAGGCACAGTAATCTTTGCCAATAAAACAACCATGCCGGTAACGATCACCAAGGGCACAGTAGTGCGCACTAGTTCCGGTGAGAACGTCCGCTTTTACACTGTGGCTGATGCCTGGTTACCCGGTGAGCTGTTCGCCACAGTGCGTGTTGGTATCCTGGCAGCAGAGCCTGGCCCAAAGGGCAACGTGCCTCCGCTCAGCATCAATGTCATAGAGGGTGAATTGGCCGCACAAGCCGATGTGTTAAACGATGCACGCACTAGCGGCGGAACTGTGCGCCGTATGCCTGTCGTAGCTGGGGAGGATCAGGTCAATCTGCGTGCGAAACTGATGAAGCGCTTGCAGGAAGAAGCCTATAAAGAGCTGACCGCAGCACTCAACAAAGGTGAGTTCATTCCGCCGGATTCCCTAACCATTACCATCATCAGCGAGGAATTTGACCATAAAGTGGGAGATATGGCTGATGAGCTAGGCCTGAGCATGAAAGTAAGGGTAACCGGCCTAGCCATTGACACCACAAACGGAGAGAAGCTGTTGCTACGGCTGCTCGAGCAACGCATGAAGCCAGGTTATCGCCTGCTGGAGGATAGCGCTACTTTTCAGCAGGATGGCTTGGTAGAAGCCACTCCTGAGAAGGCGCGTTTTCGCATGAGTGTCAAAGCCAAAATCGCCCCCGCTATTGAAGCTAAAGATGTTAGCCACGCCATTGCCGGCAAGACTGTCGAGGCAGCTAAGGAATACCTGGTACAGCAATTCAAACTCAGTACTGCTCCACAGATTCAAGTGCAAAACAGCTTGTTGCAGCGCTTGCCATGGTGGACAGCCCGCATCCATGTGCGGGTCAGCGTAAGGTAAAAGCATGCGCATCCTGGCTGTGGACATAGGGGAAAAACGTATTGGCGTTGCATTAAGCGATGCCATGGGCTGGCTAGCTACACCATTGACCGTAATCTCATACAAGAAGCACGCGGACGGCCTTGCAGCCATTGAAGCATTGGTGCGTGCACACCAAGTTGAGCAGGTAATTGTGGGCTATCCACGCAATCTAAATGGCACGGTTGGCCCACAGGCTAGGCGCGTAGACAAGTTTGCAGCACAGCTTCGTGCTCGCTTGCAAGTGCCCGTTATTCTGTGGGACGAGCGGCTGTCCACCGCTCAGGCTGAGCGCCTTGTCCATGAAACAGGCAGAAGTGTACAGCGCGAGCGCATTGACGCCTTGGCAGCCGCAGTTATCCTACAAAGCTATTTGGATGCACACAGGCAGTGACATAGGATCGTAGATGACATCACTCGGCTGTCAGCTATTTTGAGAAGGAGGCTCTCTTGGAAGGAAGCAAGCATGCTTTGATACGGATTGCGCTTTTCCTGCTTGGGGTGACACTTATCCTGGCCATTGCCGCAGGGACTGCTTGGTTTTTCATCCGCCAGATGCGCACTGCCGCATTGCAGCCAGGCACTCAAGTGGACTTGACCTCACTGGAAAAGACACTGTTAGGCATTTACCTCAACCTGCGCCGAGATGAGATTGATTCCCCGCCCAGTACGGATGGTACACCCATACCGTTCACTATTCAACCTGGCGAAAACGGCACCACCGTAGCAATGCGTCTGGAGCGTTTAGGGATCATCCGCGATGCAGAACTGTTCCGTCTCTTGCTGCGCTATTGGGGAGTGGATGCACAACTTGAAGCGGGCGATTATGAACTGCGACGGAATATGTCCATGCCCGAAGTCATAGGCCAATTGCAGCACGGCCGCCTGCGTGCCAAGAGAGTTACGATCCGCGAAGGGCTGCGTGCCGAAGAGATAGCACATTTGTTGGCCACAGAAGGTTTGGTAGACCAGGAAGAATTCATTCGCCTCGTGCGCGACGATACCTTCCATTATGATTTCCTGCGCGACCGGCCAGAGACTGCCCCGAAAACGCTGGAGGGGTTTCTATTTCCTGACACTTACGAGTTTCCGGTGAACATTACTGCCACGGCTTTGATTGACACTATGCTGCAGAACTTTGACCGGCGTGTTACGATCGAGATGCGCAAGCAAGCCTTGGACCAAGGTTTGACTCTGTTCCAGGTGCTCACATTGGCTTCCATTGTCGAGCGCGAGGCTGTAGTACCCGAAGAGCGTCCCATTATTGCCAGCGTGTACCTCAACCGCCTGCGCCGGGGGATCTATTTGGAAGCCGACCCCACGGTACAATATGCCAAAGGCTACGACCCCCAAACAGGGAGTTGGTGGCCACACCTTTCACTGGAGGAACTGCGCGCTGTAGACTCGCCATTCAACACATTTATCCACCCGGGTCTGCCTCCAGGGCCCATCTGCAACCCAGGGTTGGCTTCTATTGAAGCTGTACTGAATCCTGCGAATACCAAATACCTTTTCTTCCATGCCAAAGGTGATGGCACCCATGCCTTCGCCGAAACTTTCGAGGAGCACCTGGAAAACCAGAAAAAATACCACTAGTTCGGCTATTTGTGCTTTTTTGCGAGGGTGTTGAAAAAGGCGGATTAGTGGGGACAAGCTCCCCTTTGGGGAGG
>JBMFPM010000190.1:0-4854 GCA_049969135.1 Anaerolineae bacterium | reverse complement strand
AACGGCAACTGGAATCGCGGCCATTGCTGTTTGCAGTCGTTCAGGGCGGCGGTTACCACGATCTGCGCCGGCGCTGTGCCGAGGAGTTGTTGGCTATAGGTTTTGACGGCTTCGGGCTGGGCGGCTGGCCGCTGGATAGCCAGGGCAATTTGCTAGAAGAAATCATCGCCTATACCCGCGAGCTGATTCCACCCCAGTTCCCCATGCATGCCCTAGGTGTTGGCCAACCCGCCAATATCGTAACCTGTGCCTGGATGGGGTACAACCTGTTTGACAGCGCCATGCCCACCAGAGACGCACGACACGGCCGGCTTTACACATTCAATAGCGACCCACGGTCCAGTAACTTGGAGGGTAACTGGTATTCCTATCTGTACATTCAGGACACGAAAAACCTGAAAGATAGTAGCCCTATCTCTTCCTACTGCGATTGTCTCTGTTGCGCAAACTACTCACGTGCTTATCTGCACCACCTATTCAAAATGAATGACAGCTTGTACTACCGCTTGGCTACCATGCATAACCTGCGGTTTATCACGCAGCTTATGGCACGCCTTAGAGAACTGAGCATAGGATGAAAAGCGCCGTAGATGATTTGGACCGCCTGGTACAGGCAGTCCTTCAGAGCCCAAAATACAGAAATGTATGCCCAGACGTGATCCGGAACATTGGCGTACGAGAGCTGGCGACAAGGCGAAGCTGGAAGGAAGCGCTAAAGGCGACCAAGAACAAGCTGCATCAGGTAAGCGGCGCATACTTTGATGCCGGTACTCGGTATGCATACTGGTTGGATGAATTGAAGCAGGCAACACAGGCAGCAGATGATGCCTCTTTGCGCCGTGTCTGCAAGGAAATCATGAAACACCACTCCTCAACCAGGGAGCGCCTAGGTATCCTTGATCAGTTCTATGCAAGTATTCTTGCTGAGCTGCCACCTGTGCAGCGGGTGCTGGACATTGCTTGCGGACTGAATCCACTGGCGATACCGTGGATGGGCTTGGGCAAGGATGTCCAATACTATGCCTACGATATGTACATTGATCTGGTGGATTTCCTGAACCAATTCATGGCTATGATCGGTGTGCAAGGCCAAGCCTATGCATGCGACATCGCCTATTCTCCGCCCCCGCATCAAGCTGATCTCGCTTTCATCTTGAAAAGCCTGCCATGCCTCGAACAACTGGACAGGTCTGCCAGCCAACGCCTTCTGGAAGCAGTCCAAGCCAATTACTTACTGATTTCATTCCCGGTGCGCAGCTTGGGCGGAAGGGAGAAGGGGATGGTACAAAACTATGAAGAGAGATTCTGGGAACTGATGTCCGGCAAACCTTGGGCGACGCAACGGTTCGCGTTTGCCACTGAGCTTGCCTTCTTAGTAAAAAAGACCGAAAGCCAGGAAAAGCAATAGCCCAGCAGGATAGGGCATCAAGCCATTAAGGAAAGGGTAACATGCAGCCAACCACATCGCAAGACATGCAAGAAACGCTCAAAAGATTTGTGCAACCTTGGTATCAGGCTTTGGCTGACCCTGCT
This sequence comes from Anaerolineae bacterium, assembly GCA_049969135.1. Lineage (GTDB taxonomy): Bacteria > Chloroflexota > Anaerolineae > UBA2200 > UBA2200 > JACIWX01. The sequence goes on along the minus strand of JBMFPM010000190.1, from coordinate 3,321 downwards.
ACCGCTCAGCAAGCGGTGCTGCAGCGCCTGTTACAAGGCTACGCGCACACAGTCTATGGCCAGGAGCACAACGCTCATCGGGTCACCACGATCGAAGAATACCGCCAAGCTTTCCCCCTCATCACCTATGAGGACATCAAGCCACTGATTGAGCGCACCATGGCTGGTGAGACCAACCTATTGCTCTATGAGCCTCCAGTGGGCTGGGCAATCACGCGGGGGACGACAAAAGGCGAATCCAAATTCATCCCGATGACCCCAACCGACATCAAGATGCGCGTGAGCGCAGGCCGTGCGCTAATCAATTATGCTTTGCAAACAGGACGATTAGATATTTTCCAAGGCGTAAACCTTAACCTCAATTTTCCCTCTGTCGTTGGCAAGGTGCGCATGGGCGATCGCGAAGTGGAATATGGCTACAGTTCTGGAATTTATGTCAAGCACGTCTCCAAGAGCACACCACTGCGTTCTCTTCCCACACAAGATGAGATTGATGCCCTAGGGGGAGGTAAGACCATCAGAGATTGGGAGCGGCGCTTCGAACTGGCTTATGAACGCTGCAAGGACGAAAATGTAACTGTAGTAGGCGGCGTAGCACCGACGGCGATCACCTTCGGACGCTATCTGCGCAAAGCACATAAAGTCTACCCAAAGGACTTGTGGCACGTGCAGGTCATGACCTTGGGTAGTGTGCCCGGTATCAACACCCGCTATGCGCCTGCACTGCGCGCCATGTACGGCCCGGTAGCCATCCGGGAGATTTACGGAGCCACAGAGGGCATGTTCGGGCAACAGCGCGATGAGCGCCGCGCCTGGGTACCGAATTATGACCTCTTCCTCTTCGAGGTGCAGACCAAAAGGGGCTTGATCATGCTTCATGAAATGCGCCCTGGTGAGATGGGCAGCTTAGTGGTCTCCACGCCCATTCTGCCGCGCTACAAGATCGGCGACCTGATCCTTGCTTTTGACGCTCCCTATTTCCGCTGCATCGGCCGCGATGAACCACTCACTCCCTGGCGCTATTTCTGGAATCAGCTCACAAGCCTAGACTTTGCTCCCCCGTGAGCGAAGGGAGTCGCCACATCACACAGGCAAGGGCCTCGTAGGCCCTTTTGCTAGAAACGACCTCTGAACAAACCCCCGAGGAGGATGGCCAGCCCGATACCGATCAGGATAACCGGTAAGGTCAAGCTAAAGCCAATAATGCCTCCCAATCCAACGGCAATTAAGACAATGCCGCCAATCAATGTGCCAAGCACCGGCCGGCGATAGGCGGGAATGAGCAGCCGAATGACAACCTCGCTCAACAGCACCAATCCAGCAGCGAGAAAGATAAGATTCCAGACCCCGCCGAACTGCTCCCACGTAATGAATCCCTGCGATTCTGCGAGGAGGATCAGCCCCACTGCGATCAGAAACAATGCCCAGAGGACGCCACTCACGGGATCTTGCCCCCATCCCCCGCCCTTTTCCTCCTTTTCGTCGCGCTTTTCTTCTTCTTTCTCTTCCTTCTCATCGTACCTGCGTTCACAGCGGCTTTCCTGCCACTGCCCGCCGGGCATTTCTTCGTTGGCCATGGCTTCGCCTCCTCCACCTTTGTGTCAACAGCTATTGAACGTCATTATATCGTGCAATGCCACACGAGGCAAATAGCTGTCGTTCGCAATGTGCTATAATAGCGTGCAGAAATGACAGATAAGGAGCGAAACCATGCGCATGTCTAAACTATTTGGGCGGACCTTGCGCGAGGTTCCCGCCGAAGCAGAACTGATCAGCCATCAGCTTTCACTAAGAGCAGGGTTGATCCGTCCTTTAGCAGCGGGCATTTACAGTTACCTGCCTCTGGGTTGGCGTGTATTGCGCAAGATCGAGCGCATCATGCGCGAAGAAATGGATGCCATCGGCGGACAAGAAATGCACATGCCCGTGGTGAACCCTGCGGAAATCTGGCGTGCTACGGGCCGCTATGATGCCCCTGCCCCAGGCCCAGCTTTGGTGCGCTTCCGTGACCGTACCAACCATGACATGGTGCTGGCTATGACCCATGAAGAAGTTGTCGCGGATTTGCTACGACGGGAAATAACCTCCTACCGCCAACTCCCTTTCATGATCTACCACATTCAGACCAAGTTCCGGGACGAACCTCGCTCTCGTGGAGGGCTCATCCGCACTAGGGAATTCACCATGAAAGATGCATACAGTTGCCATCCGGACTTTGACAGCCTGGATGAGTTCTATCCGCAGATGTATCAGGCTTATGTCAATATATTTCGCCGCTGTGGGATACGTGCTCTCCCGGTTGCTGCCGACTCAGGGGTAATGGGTGGCGCAATATCCCATGAATTTGTCGTGCCTAGCGCGGCAGGCGAAGACACGCTAGTCCTCTGCGCCCATTGCGGATATGCTGCCAACACTGAGAAGGCAACCTTTGCCAAACCTGCCGGCGTTTCAGAAAATGAACTCCCACTCCAGGAAATTGCTACCCCAGGTTGTAAAACAATCGCCGACGTAGCGGCTTTCGTTGGCGTGCCAACCCACCAGACTCTTAAAGCACTGTTCTATACCACGGAAGGCGGCGAAATTGTAATGGCGATGATCCGCGGCGACTTGGAAGCGAATCTCGTCAAGCTTGCCAATGCCCTGGGCGGAGCCGAATTGCGCCCTTCCACCGAAGCAGAATTGCGGGCCGCTGGCCTTGTCCCAGGCTATGCTTCGCCCGTGGGGCTCTCAGGACTGCGTGTCATCGCTGATGATTCCATCACCATGGGCAGCAATTTCGTTGCGGGGGCAAATAAAGAAGGGTATCACTTGAAGAACGTGAACTACCCTCGAGACTTTGCTGTTACTGCCGTAACAGACATTGCCATGGCCCGCGCAGGAGACCGCTGTCCACAGTGCAGCCACCCCTTGCAAACCATGCAAGGCATCGAAGTGGGCCATCTATTCAAGCTGGGCACGCGATACAGTGAAGCGCTAGGCGCAACGTACCTAGACCGGAATGGTCAAGAACGGCCAATCGTCATGGGTTCGTATGGCATTGGCACAGGCAGGCTCATGGCAGCGATCATCGAAGAAAACCACGACGAGCACGGCATCATTTGGCCCGATTCCGTTGCCCCCTATCAACTCCACCTGCTCTCCTTGGGAGCAACGCAGCCTGAAGTCCATGCTGCAGCAGAACAACTCTATCACCATCTGCTGGAGACTGGCTACGAAGTACTTTACGATGACCGTGATGAAAGTGCAGGGGTCAAGTTCAATGACGCAGATCTAATTGGCATTCCTTGGCGTATCACAGTGAGCCGCAAGACTCTGGCTCAA
>JBMFPM010000189.1:0-4854 GCA_049969135.1 Anaerolineae bacterium | reverse complement strand
GGTTACGGAAGTGAATCCCCTGCGCGCGTTGGAAGCAGTTATGGATGGTTTCCGCGTCATGCCTATGATGGAAGCAGCGCGCATTGGTGACATCTTTGTTACTTCCACCGGCGACATCAACGTGATTGACCGGCAGCACATGGAAGTGATGAAAGATGGTGCCATCTTGGCTAACTCAGGGCACTTTAATGTGGAGATCAATATCCCAGCACTAGAATCGCTGGCAGTCAAGAAACGGCGCATTCGTGACTTTGTTGACCAGTATACACTCGCCGATGGCCGCACGATCTGCTTGCTGGGCGAGGGCCGCCTCATCAACCTCGCTGCGGCAGAGGGCCACCCAGCCAGCGTGATGGACATGAGCTTTGCCAATCAGGCGCTCAGCATCGAATTTCTGGTGAAAAATGCGGCCACATTGGAAAAGCGCGTCTACAGCGTCCCGGAAGATATAGACCGCGAAGTAGCTCGTCTCAAATTACAAGCCATGGGCATGTCTGTAGATACCCTGACACCGGAGCAAAGGCGCTATCTGGAATCCTGGGAAGAGGGTACGTGAGCCTGCAGAGGCTATCCAGCAACTCCTCTAGGCGCCAAGGAGCGCAGGAAAACCGCTCGGAAGCAACTTTCGGGCGGTTTTACTTTGAGGCGAACCTAGGCTATAATTGCCCACTGTATTACTGATAATCAATGACAGGAAGTCACGAGTTCGTGACTTCCTGATTCCGAATCAACGGGAGGAGAATGGCTTCGAGAGCTCTGATCACTGGGATCGGTGGGTTTGCCGGTAGCCATCTGGCAACGTATTTACTACAGCACACCGACCTCGAAGTGTGGGGGATTGATCTGGTGGAGGGCCGGGCAAGCCAGTTACGCGCGCTTCTCAGCAGCAAAGACCAAAGCCGTCTGACGCTGCGCATCGGTGATGTGCTCTTGGACCTGCCTGAACTGAAGGCTTTGTTTGCAGAGGCAAAGCCTGACTATGTCTTTCACCTTGCAGCACAAGCATTTGTCCCTGCTTCATGGGCTGACCCATGGAGCACGTTGGAGAATAACATCCGCGGCCAATTGAACGTGCTGCTAGCTGCTATTGAGTTAGGTACCTCTCCATGGGTGTTGGTGGTAGGCTCAGCCGATGAATATGGCATTGTGAAACCAGAAGAACTACCCATCCGCGAGACAAATCCCTTGCGCCCTAACAGCCCCTATGCGGTGAGCAAAGTGGCGCAAGATATGCTGGGCTATCAGTATTTTGCCAGCCACAAACTCCCAACGGTGCGCGTACGGCCTTTCAACCATATTGGCCCAGGTCAAAGCCCTGTTTTTGTTACTTCCGACTTTGCCAAGCAAATTGCGGAAGCCGAAGCGGGATTGCGTGAGCCTGTAGTACGTGTTGGCAACCTCGAAGCCCGCCGCGACTTTAGCGATGTACGCGATATCGTGTGTGGCTATTACCTAGCCCTTTCCAAAGGTGAGCCGGGTGAGGTCTACAATCTTGGCTCAGAGCGCGCCTATGCCATTGGTGAGGTATTGAGCACCCTGATCTCATTTAGCCAAGTGCCACTTGCTGTAGAAGTAGACCCAGCGCGCCTGCGCCCTTCTGACACGCCGGAAATCGTCGCCGATTGCACCAAGTTCCGTATCCAAACGGGCTGGCGCGCAGAGATCCCGTTAGAACAGAGCCTGAAGGATATCCTAGACTACTGGCGAAGCAACGTGAAGGGATAGTAGCAAGCGCTAGCAATAGCGATGCTCTGAAGCCGATCATCACATCTACTTTTACTTTATCACTCATTACTCGTCACTCATCACTTCATCACAAGAAGGTGGTTACATGGGAAAGAAGAGAGCATTGATTACCGGAGTTACCGGCCAAGATGGTTCCTACCTAGCCGAGTTCCTATTAGAACAAGGCTATGAGGTCATTGGCATGGTGCGCCGCACCAGCACAGTCAATTTCCAGCGCATTGAACATATCCAGGACAAGTTAATCCTGGCGCAAGGAGACCTGCTGGATCAAAGTTCATTGGTAGACATCATCCGCGAATACCGTCCACAAGAAGTCTATAACCTAGCAGCCCAATCCTTCGTCCCTATCTCATGGAAACAGCCTGTTCTGACTGGTGAATTCACTGCATTGGGCGTAACGCGGGTGCTGGAGGCTATCCGCATGGTAGACCCCACGATCCGCTTCTATCAGGCTAGCTCTAGCGAGATTTTTGGCAAAGTGCGTGAAGTGCCCCAAAATGAGAAGACACCTTTCTACCCACGCAGCCCCTATGGCGTGGCAAAGGTTTACGGCCACTGGATCACTGTGAACTACCGGGAAAGCTATGACATGTTCGCCTGTTCCGGCATCCTGTTCAACCACGAATCGCCACGCCGTGGGCTAGAGTTCGTAACGCGCAAAGTTACTTATCACGCTGCCAAGATCAAATTGGGTCTGGCGAACGAACTGCGCTTGGGAAATCTCGATGCCCGACGAGATTGGGGCTTTGCTGGCGATTATGTGCGCGCAATGTGGCTTATGCTCCAGCAAGACAAACCCGATGACTATGTCGTAGCAACTGGTAAGACGCACTCTGTGCGCGAGTTGTGCGAGCTGGCTTTCTCCTATGTTGGCTTGAACTGGGAAGACCACGTAGTCGTTGACCCAGAGTTGATCCGCCCTGCTGATGTGGACCTGCTGGTCGGCGACGCCAGCAAAGCACGCCGTGTGCTCGGCTGGCAACCAACTGTCTCGTTCGAAGAGTTGATCCAGATGATGGTAGATGCTGACCTTGCTTTGCTACGCAAGGAGAACAATTTGTAGGTAGGACCGCCACGCGCATGTAGAGGGATACCTTTGCCCAATAGATATGATGCTATTGCGAATACAAGCCAATCCAACTTAGAAGGGGAGTGACTAGGATGAGCAAGATCAAATTCGGTACCGATGGCTGGCGAGCGATCATCGCTGAGGATTATACGTTCGCTAACGTGCGCATCTGTGCCCAGGCGATGGCAAAATATCTCATAGACAGCGAGATCGCTGATAAGGGCGTCGTCATCGGTTACGACACACGTTTTGCCTCGGAGGATTTTGCCGCCGCTACTGCGGAGGTCATGGCAGCCAACGGCATTCGCACATACCTTTGCGACCGCCCTGCTCCGACACCTACTATTTCCTACGCCATTTTGGCGAAAAAAGCAGGTGGTGCGGTAGTTATTACTTCCAGCCACAATCCAGCGTTGTGGAACGGATTTAAGGTCAAACCAGAGTATGCCGGCAGTGCCTCTCCAGAGGTCATCGCCCTCCTAGAGGAGAACATCGCCCACATCCAGGCTGGCAAGGTTCAGGTACAACGCATGCCGCTGGATGAGGCATTACACCAGCGGCTAGTGCTTAAATTTAACCCCGCCCCTGACTATTTGAAGCACATTGCTTCATTGGTGGACCTGGAAGGGATCAAAGCGGCAGGGATTACCGTCGTTGTGGATGCCATGTTTGGCGCTGGCATAGGCTATTTCCCTGCCCTCCTGGCCGGCGGCAACACTCGCGTGATCGAGATTAATAACGTGCGCAATCCACTCTTCCCGGGCATGCACAACCCTGAACCCATTGCACACAACCTGGCTGCCCTTGTAGCGGGCATCGCACAACATCAAGCAGATGTGGGCCTGGCTACTGATGGCGATGCAGACCGTGTGGGACTTGTGGATGAGCATGGACAATTCATCAACCAGTTACAAGTTTATGCCCTGCTTCTGCTCTACCTCTTGGAAGTGCGCGGGAAACGAGGGCCCATCGTCAAGACCGTTACCACTACTGCTATGGCGCGGAAACTGGCAAAACTGTATGACATTCCTGTTTATGAAACACCCGTGGGGTTCAAATACGTAGGGCCTAAGATGATGGAGACGGGAGCCATCATGGGCGGTGAGGAAAGCGGTGGTTTTGGCTTTGCCGGCCATATCCCGGAGCGGGATGGCATACTGGCGGGATTGTTCCTGCTAGATTTGATGATCAAGCTGCAGAAATCCCCTTCGCAGCTCATTGAGTACCTTTATTCCCTGGTCGGACCCCATTACTACGACCGCATTGACATCCCGATGTCCGAAGAAGTGCGCGAAGCCACTATAGCTCGGGTGAGGGACAGCAAACCAGCGGTCATCGGGGGGCTGAAAGTGATCGCCATGGATACAGTGGATGGTTTCCGCTATGTGCTCGAAGACGGCGGCTGGCTGCTGATTCGCTTTTCAGGAACTGAACCACTCATCCGCATCTACACCGAAACCACAGACAAGGCACGGGTGCAGGCAATCCTAGCCGATGGCAGAAAGCTTGTGGGCTTGTGATGCTGGTAGATACACACGCTCACCTCGATTCCGTAGAGTTCAAAGATGACGTAGAGGAAGTCATTTCCCGATCGCTGGCAGCAGGGATCGATACTATTATAACAGTGGGCACCGACCTGGAATCAAGCCGTCAAGCCGTTTTGCTTGCAGAGCAATACCATCCTGTGTACGCCGCTGTCGGTATTCATCCACACGAAGCGGCTCAAGCCAAGCCCGATGACTTGACCGACCTGTTCCACCTGAGCCAACACAGGAAGGTAGTAGCCATTGGCGAAATCGGCCTGGATTTCTACCGCAACTTGTCACCAGCCAAGGTACAAGAAGAAGTTTTTGCCGCCCAGTTGGAGCTGGCAAAACGCGCCGGCAAGCCCATTATCATCCACGACCGACAAGCCCATCGAGAAACAATGGCCATTTTAAGCGAGAGAGCAAAGGGCTTGCATGGTGTGCTGCACTGCTTTTCCGGCGATCTGGAAATGGCTCTGCAGGCGGTAAAAATGGGCTTTTGGATATCCGTTG
>JBMFPM010000188.1:0-4858 GCA_049969135.1 Anaerolineae bacterium | reverse complement strand
GTTCGTTGCTGTAACCAGTGAAATTTTGCCCCATGCCCAGCCGTTGCGTGGAGTGCCATTGAGGGTAAGGATCAGGATCTGTTGGCAGTTGCTGCCACTCGTAGAGGATCGCATCATAGTTTCGTGGCACCAGGAAATCGCGCACCACACCCGCCACCCCTGCAGTCTGCGGTATGGCCCGTACGCCAACCTCAGCCCATTGTCGCGTGATCTCATTGATGATTTGGATGCGTGTCTCGTCGTCGTTGGTCAGGAGAGCAAACTCCAGCCGGAGGTCACCTTTTTCACGCACGCCATCGCCATCCGTATCCACCCAACCTGCTTTGTCCAGGATATCCTTCGCTTTGGCTGGGTCGTACGTATATTGGGGCGCATGCGCCTCATAAGCCCACGAAAATGGCATAACTGGTCCATGGGCAAGCACAGCCTGCCCATCCAGAACCTGGTCAATGATCCTTTGCCGATCCAAAGCCCAGAGAAGCGCTTGTCGTACTTCTTTCTCCTGAAAAACGGGCCGCTCCAGGTTCAGGAAAACAAGCCCATAACCGGATAGTGGAGCAGAATACAATCGCAGGTTTTCTTCAGCCAAGACTTCGTCCAGGTACCCCGGGGGAACGCGGCCAATGCCATGGATTTCACCGCGACGGTATGCAGCGAGCACACTGGGATAATCGGGATAGAAAAGAAATTCGATCTTGTCCAGGTAGGGACGGCCCGCATAGTAATCGTCATTGGCCAGGAGCAAGGCATGCTTTGAGGTGACTTCGCCTACCTTAAAGGGGCCAGTGCCGATAGGATGTAAATTGAAGGGGTGGCTTGCAAGCTGCTTCACTGGCACGTTGCCCAATAGATGCGCTGGCAGCAAGCCAATCGTGGTGTAGTGGAGAAAGGGTGCAAATGGCTCGGCAAGTGTGAAACGCACGGTATAGCGGTCGGCACGTTCCACCGTAACCATCTGCCATAGCTCAGCCAATCGTGGTTGACCTTGAAAGTCCGGGGAGCGCAAGACGTTTATAGTAAAAACAACGTCATCCGCAGTAAACGGCGTCCCATCATGCCAACGCACGTCTTGACGCAGATGAAAGGTGTACGTGAGATTGTCTGGCGAAATCTCCCAGGTATCTGCCAGATCTGGCTGGATTTGCCCACGCTCATCGGCATAGGTCAACCCATTAAAAATCAACACCACCAAATCGCGGTCTACATTGCTGTAGGCACTGAACAGGGGGTTAATACAATTAGGGTTACCGGCAACGCCTTCGCGATAGGTGCCACCATAATCCGGAATAGCGACGGTAGTTAGGTGAAAAGCCGTGTATCCGGTCAATGCCAGGATTAGGAAAATGGCAACTATCGCGATAAGAACTTGCCAGCGCATGTATGTACCTGCTTAATTTGAAACCCCTGGCTTCTCTGGGGAACCAGGTGCTGCTTCCACACAGGCTTTTGCCTCTTTCCGCTTTGCCTATGCCTGGAAAATGACGCTGAGCAGAGAGAAGATGAAGAAGGCAACAATGACAATAATGGTAATATTGAACAGTGTGCGCTCAAAACCGCGGCGTGTGCGGTACACCCCAGACTCGCCGCCGAACATACGACTCAAACTGCCGCCCTTGCTCTGCAGGATAACCAGCACGATGAGCGCTACAGACAAGATGATCTGCACGACGTTGAAGTACTTAGCCAACTGCAATTACCTCCTTGGTTGTAAAGTGGCACCATTATATCATACTTTTGGGCAACTAGGGAAAGAGGACATACCCGCTTCGCTTGTAAGCAGTTTTTGCTGCCCGGGGTATTCACGAGACTCGGATATTTTGACTTTTATGCTTGCCTGTGCGAAAATACCGTCGTGCCAATCATTGATTTTCACACCCACATCTTTCCGCCGGAGATAATCGCCAGGCGCGATGCGTATCTTGAGCGCGATGGCTGGTTTCACCTGCTATACTCGAACCCTCAGGCAAAGATGGCCAGTGCCGATCACCTCATTGCTGAGATGAATGCGAGCAGGGTGGACATGGCAGTAACCTTCGGCTTTGCCTGGGCAGACCCTGGGTTGTGTCGCGAAGCTAACGATTATGTGCTGGATTCCGTTTCCCGTTGGCCAGATCGTCTGTTAGGTTTTGCAGTGGTCAATCCGACGCGCCAGAATGCTGCTGCCGAGTTGGAACGATGCCTGCAGAAAGGATTATGCGGCTTGGGCGAATTGATGCCCGAGGGCCAAGGGTATACCCTTGACGACCGCTGCCTGGATGAACTCATGGAGCTAACGACACACTGGAAACGCCCTGTGCTCATCCACATCAACGAACCAGTGGGCCACTACTACCCCGGCAAGAGCAAGGGCACTTTGCAGTCTTTCTATGATTTGGCACTGCGCCATCCCGAGACGGTGCTCGTTGCGGCGCATTGGGGTGGCGGTTTGTTCTTCTATGAGCTGATGCCGGAGGTTCAGGAAGCCCTGCGAAACGTTTACTACGACACTGCTGCTTCGTTATACTTGTACCGAGATGACATTTTCGCGCTGGCGGCACAGATTATCCCCAACAAGGTGCTCTTTGCCACGGACTATCCGTTGATTAGCCAGAGGCGTTTCCTGCAACGCCTCCGGGGCACAGGTCTCTCAGCTGATGCACGCAAGGCGCTGATGGGCGGCAATGCGGCACGCTTGCTGCAGATCAAGCGCTTTATGGAACAAGGCTCTTAAGCCTATGACAGGAGGCACTTTATGGAGCAGATTCGAACCTTCGTGGCGATTGAATTGGACGAACATTTGAAGGATGCCCTCCGCCAGGTGCAGGAGGAACTGAAACGCGCACCCATATCCCACATTGCTCGCTGGGTAGCTCCAGATGGCATCCACCTGACGCTCAAGTTCCTGGGCAATGTATCGTCCGAACGCGTGCCAGAGATCACCCAGGCTATAGAGCGTGGCTGCCAGTCCTTCTCCCCCTTCACCATCTCCCTATCTCAACCTGGCTTCTTCCCCAATGCACGTCGATTGCGCGTCATTTGGGTTGGTGTGGACGGTGATGTGGACACCCTGTCACAACTGCAGCGCGCTGTAGAATCCGAACTGAATGCCATCGGCTTTCCCCCTGAAAAGCGTGGCTTCCAGCCCCATCTCACTTTGGCACGAATCCGTGATTATGCCCGCCCCAATGAACGAGAGGAGATGGCGAAACACATCGCGGCTGTTCAGATAGATCGCAATGCCTCAATGCTCGTGCACGAAGTGCACCTGATACGCAGCGATTTGCGCCCCACCGGGGCGGTTTACACGCGCCTAGCAACCGTTCCGTTAAAGTGAGCTTTCAGAGGGTGTGAGATGTTCATCGCTGTGATTGGTGCTGGGCGTTGTTCGCCAGAAGTTGCGGCGCTGGCTGAGGCAGTAGGGCGGGAGCTAGCAAGACGCGGAGCGATCTTACTCTGTGGTGGACTGGGTGGTGTGATGGAGGCGGCTTGCCGGGGAGCGAAATCCGCCGGAGGGCTGACGGTGGGCATCCTCCCTGGAACATCACGCCGTGAAGCCAATCCATATGTGGATATCCCTATTGTTACCGGCATGGGCGAAGCACGCAATGTCTTGGTGGTGCAATCTGCACAAGCCGTGATCGCCGTCCATGGTGAATATGGCACCCTATCCGAGATCGCCCATGCCCTGAAATTAGGCATACCCGTCATCGGCTTGCACACTTGGCAATTGGCCAAAGATGGCCAGGAAGATCAAGGCATTGTCCGTGCAAAGAGCGCAGAGGAAGCGGTGGAAAAGGCTTTGGCACTTGCTGTGCCCTGAACGCTTTATGCGAGGAGGCAATCATGCATTTTCGGGACCGACGCGAAGCTGGACAACTTCTGGCCAAGGAACTTGCCTCGCTCCGTGGCCAAAAGGACGTGATTGTTTTAGGCATCCCGCGCGGTGGTGTGGTAGTCGCTTCCGAGGTAGCCAAGAAATTAAGTGCTCCCCTCGACGTGTACATCACGCGCAAAATCGGTGCTCCTTATAATCCAGAGCTGGCCATCGGCGCCGTTGCCAGCGATGGCACCCTGGTGTTGGATCACAACCTCATCGAGCGCATTGGGGTACCTGAAGATTATGTACAACGCGAAACAGAGCGCCAGCGCCAGGAGATCAAACGCCGCCTAGCCATATACCGGGGTTCACGGCCTGAACCGCAACTGGAGGGGAAAACAGTCATTCTGGTGGACGACGGAGTAGCCACCGGCGCCACCATCCTGGCAAGCTTGCGCGCAATCAAACAGCGCAAACCCGCGCGCTTGATCCTAGCAGTGCCTGTTGGACCAGAGGATACCATCCAGCTCCTCTCACGAGAAGCAGATCAAGTCGTCTGTCTGTACACGCCTGAGATCTTTTGGGCGGTGGGCGCCTTCTACGCCATTTTTGACCAGACTTCGGACGAAGAGGTCATCCGCCTGCTTCAGGTGCATCAGGGTTCCGCTGAACCCTCTGACTCTGAAGGTGGTAGCTCCGTGGCAGAGGCTTGAGGAAGCGCTGCCTCTTCAGTAGATGCTTCAGCAGATGGCGCGCTGGCGGATGCTTCGTAGAGCGGCTGCTCGCCGGCAGGTGCTTCGGCAATTTGTGCCGTCGCAGAGGATTCTTGAACGGGTTCCTGGCCCTTAGAAGCATCAGAAGCATCGGCTGGTGCTGCCACCGGCGCAGCAGCGACGCGCCTGCCCATGGCGTGAATCCATAGCGATGTTTTCCAGATCACCCAGGGTACCAGCAGCCCGGCAACAATGAACGCGCCCAAGCCGGTCAGTTGAGCGTATAGCTGGGCATTCCCTGCAGGCTGGTAGCCACTAGCAAGCAGCAAGCCAGAGACACCCTGACCCA
>JBMFPM010000187.1:0-4940 GCA_049969135.1 Anaerolineae bacterium | reverse complement strand
TTGGGACAGTACTGCGCAGCTAATGTTGCAGGGGTACTTGCCTTACCGTGATTTTTTTGCTACTTTGCCTCCCGTTGGCATCTATTTGCTAGCCGGAATCTTGCGACTAGTTGATGCGCCTTGGGGCAGTGCAGCCAGCTTTATGGCTACGCGTTATGCATCCGTTTTCTACGGATTTGCCATAATAATAGCGAGCTATTTCTTAGGACGCAAATTAGCAGGACAAATGGGGGGACTAGTTGCAGCAAGCCTCTTAGCCATAGATGGCATGGTAATTGCTGTGGATCGTCGAGTTTTGCTAGAACCGCCTGTGAACGCGTTCTCTGTCATAACCATGCTGGTGTACTGTTCCACATTTGATCCTACCTGTAGTGATTCGCACAGCCGGAAACGCGCAGCATTAACTGGCTTCCTAGGAGCTGTGTGCACATTGATCAAGACCCCCGGCGCAGTAGTAGTATTCACTTTAGTTTCGGTTTCGTTGTTGCGCCGTCGATTTCGCGAGGCTGCAATAATCTTGTTGAGCTTTGTTGTGAGTTGGTTAGCGCTTAGCGCTTGTTTCTTAGCGCGATGTCCAGAGGATTTCATCAAACAAGTCTACTTTTTCCAATTGCTTCGGCCTCCTGATGGCATTATCCGCCGATCCAGCAGGCTACTCCATATCTGGAACTACACAACGTCTTGGTTAACCGTTCGAATGGGCTTAATAGGGGCTTTGTTCACTGCTCTTGAGTCCATACGTCGGCGAAAGGCAGGACCGTGGCTGCTGATCATGGTATGGGTTGGCTACATTATGGCCTTGATCTTCTTTACTAGCTCCTACTGGCCACAGTACTATGTGCAGTTGGCTGTGCCATTAGCGTTACTAGCCGGAGGTCTTCTCGATATCCAGGCGTGGGAAAATGGCGTTAGATGGCGCATCTCAACGCCAAATATTCTGAGGTTCTTAGCGGCATTTCTGTTGATAGGCTTGCTTTCGGGCAGGATCGCGGGACAATGGACCAATGTAATACGTATGCTGGACGCAGCAGACTCCACCTACCTTGAAATTGCTAGATTCTTATCCGAGAACACGGAATCACAATCTGTGGTGCTGGCCTTCGAACCAAATTACACCTTTTTAGCATCGCGTCCATTGGCTGGAGCACAACCTGGCCATTTTCTCGTGGACAGCTACGGTGAGATGCTATATGTGAATCTCGGCATTCGGGAAAAATCGCTCCCTGCGCTCCTGAATGCCGTGCTAAGTGGAAGGAGGGAAAGATTGCAAGAAGTTTTCTGGCGCTCTCCAGCTCAGCAACAGGCATTAGCAGCCTTTGAGCGTGCAGACTATGTGATCATTGATGGGCGAGCGCGATATCAATTGGAACCACAGATTCTGAAAACAATCCGTGAACAATCTACTGAGCTTTTTGCAAATAGCATCGCCAGCCTGAGAAAGAAGCAATGAGACGTTTCTTTTCCCTTCGCCCTACCTTGTGTGCTGTTTGGCTGGCTATGCCTCATCCTTGAGCCAAGAGCCCATTAACACAATCCTTGCTCAGGACATACCATGCCCACGATTCGTACCCAGCACCAAAGGAGCCTGTTCAAAAAACAATGAGGCAGGGTCCTATCATACCCAATGGCGCCGCCAAGGCAGACGCCTGGGCAACAGAGGGGAATATGCACTTGCAGGAACAAAGGCGGGGGTTCCAACTTACTCTTGTGTGTCCACTTTTCTGCTGTATTCGGCAATTCCTAGGCCCAGGAATACGCCAATGACCAGCCCAACGGTTGCTGCGCTGGCAGTGGCCAGCACATTGCTGCGCAATTGATCAACCACTGCAAAAGCTACCGCAAGGACTAACCCTTCGAGCAACGTGGAAGCATACTGCTTCACCAGGTTCTTCACCCCTCCATGGCTACACCTCCTTTTTCAAGAATGTTGCCTGGAAACAGTGATGCTTGGCACTGCTCTTCCCTTGTATTGGCTGTCAAGGAACCGGGTTCCTTGTGGGCTCAACGGGAAACGTGAGCGCTACAAGTATAGCAAAGCACAGCCCGACAGTCAAATGCGCGCTGCGCATTGGGAATGCGGAGCGAAGATTTTACCACAGAGCCCACAGAGGAAAAATCACAATGAAGAATGACCAATGATCAAAGCCTTGGTGTCTTCGTGCCTTTGTGGTAAAGATTTTTCTCTGCAGTCTCGGCGGTGAAGAAACTTTTCCCCATTGCCATTCTGAGCACACT
The DNA here is from genome assembly GCA_049969135.1 of Anaerolineae bacterium. Lineage (GTDB taxonomy): Bacteria > Chloroflexota > Anaerolineae > UBA2200 > UBA2200 > JACIWX01. The sequence continues at coordinate 2,705 of JBMFPM010000187.1, read as the reverse complement.
CTCCTCTGAGGAAGAAGGCCTTAACAAATAGAACTCACAGAGACAACTGAGGGCACTGCTTGCAGCGACCTAACTTGCTTCTTCATTGATAGCCCTTTAGCGCATGCGCAGCATAAGGGGCAGAAAGATCCTTGTGCTCGGGAAAGGCGCAAGCGTCAATGTCGCTGTAGCAACCAAGGTCGGGCTTGGCGTTACGGTAACTGTTTGCGTGGGAGTTGCACTGCGTGTGGCTGTCAGGGTGAGAATTGCCGTAGGCGTTGCCGTGGCTGTTGGTAGCGCACTGGGTGTAGCAGTAATTGTCGGCGTAGCGGTCAGCGTTGCTGCAGCAGTGGGTGTGGCAGCAACTGCCTCTCGCCTGCTATAGTATACATCAAGGTTGCTGCCAGATGCTTCCGCCAGCCAAGCCGCATGCACCATATGGTCAACGGCAAGACGTGCACCTATAGCCCCGGTCTGTCCCAACGCTACGTTTTCAACCGACTCCCACGCACCCGTGCTTGTATCCCAGGACGCGTACTGTACTGCGCCCTCCGTCGTCCAAACCAGGTGGCCATATCCAGCACCACCCACCGCCAGTGCTGGAGCAAAAGCCCTGCCTGCCCCCGAACGCTTCTGCGGCCAATCCCACGCTCCATCCACCCACTGCACCCAGTAGATTGCCTCCTCGCCCGGATTGCCTTCCTGCCATGCCAGGTACACCTTCCCCTGGCTTACTGCCATGGAAGGCAAGATCGAATCTGTTTCAAAGGAGTAAGAAACATCCTCAGGCAACGTCCACTCGCTTCCTGTCCACTGGCTGGCAAAGATCTCTGCTGGGAAGCCCACGTCGAGCACGTCCTGCCAAGCCACCCACAGTTCGCCCGCAGAGCCAAAAGCGAGCTCCGGGCAAGAGCCATAAGCGTTGGGGACGGGCATCGTGAGCCACAACTCGCCCTCCATAGAGCGGCCCAGGAAAATAGGTGTCCAATCCGCTGCCTGCTCGCTCCACACGATAGCCAACTCGCCATCATCTGCCACTGCAATCTGCGGTAAAGCTGACTGCGCATTGCTCTGCGAAACATTGATGGGCAAGCTCCAACCGCTTGTTGCGCACCAAGAGGCAAAGTACACATCATCCGCGCCATACGACTGCGCCGCAAAAGCCATGTACACATTGCCCATGCGGTCTGCCGCTAGGGATGGAGAATGACCACTGGTGACTGTTGTGATTGCCGACCAGCCGTATTCATCGCGCACACGATGCAGAATCTGCCCGTTCTCGCTCCACACCACGTGCACCCAGCCGTTGGCGTCAACGGCGATGCTAGCGTCCTCGCTGCGAGCTATACTCTGCGAACAGTTAAATGGCGTACTCCACATCCCATTCCACGCCAGACCATGCGACGGAATACGGATTACGAAACACGCAACACACAACAGGAGAAACACGAAAAGCATAAAACGGAATACGGAACACGCAATACGCAACACTCCTCACTCCTCACTTTCGGGCAGCAACCCCAGCTCCAAAGGCTGCTGCCCGTAGATTGGGATGCTGAGGACACAATGGCTGGCTGCCTTCTCTGCTATAGCCACTGTGGGAGCTGTCCCGAAACTCTCGCTATGGGGTTTCCGCAGTAGTGGACAAGACTGTAATCTTCCTTGCTACCAACCGTGGATGCGGCGAGAACACCGCCTGTACCTGCGCCTGTCGCCCAATCTGCGGCGTCCCAACAATCTCCGTCTCGTTCGTGACCCAGACCTCTCGCCCGCCAACAACCCACAGTCCAAGGTAATTCGGTGTGCGACTGTTGACACTGCGTGGAAGTCGCTCAATCACGCCAGTCCACTCCACAAATTCCGACCCATTCTGTACCTGGATGAGCAAAGCTAGCAACAAGCCATCAGGCTGCCGAATGGCACGCACCTTGGCCGTCAGCCCTACTTTCGGCTGGCCGATGATCGTTGTCTGGCGTGTGACCTTCACCCTTTGCCCACCAATGATCCACGCTGGTTGGCCAATGTACTCGATGACGCCTTCGAATTCTACAACACGCACACTCCAGCCCAGCACCTCGATCTTCAACGCCTTCAAGCCATCGCTGGTGCGCACTGCCACCACATTGACGAACACACCAACCGCCAGTTCGCCAGAGATCTCGGTAGAGTCGTCGTAGAAGATCTTGAGTCGGTTCACCACCAGATAGTCACTCTCCAGCTCGGTAACCCAGCCACGGATCGTAATCGGCCGTGCCACCTCTGCCGCCGGGAGCACTCGTATCCAGATTGCCTCCAGTGCGACAGCATCGGGATCTGTCACTGGCAGGCGTTTGGCAATCACCTGCACCAATGCACCTACCACCGCTGGACCTTGCGTCTCATTCAGCACAGTGCTCTCCGTCACCTGCACCTGGCGGCCATCAATCACCCACACGCCTACCTTCGTGCCTTCCGGGCGATCCACCACCACGCCGGTGAACTTGACCAGCGGCACACGCTCACCAGCCACTGGCGGAGGTGCTTCGGGATCAGCCAAGACAACCCCGCTGCCCAAAGTCAACAGCAATCCACACAGAACAACTGTCAGTACAACCAATCGCCACTTCTTGTTCATGCTCTATCCTCTCCTTTCTCCCTGAATCTAAGAGGCGCTTCAGCCCCTTCTACTTAAAAGAGCAAATACCCACCCCAAAAATACACGCAACATGCAACACGCACCACGCAAC